>JALOQY010000011.1 GCA_025459285.1 Planctomycetota bacterium
TGGCCGTGGTCATCGCCCTCGGTACCGGCTTTCCGCTGCGCGGCCGGGTCACCGGGCCGGACGGGAAGGCCCTGCCGGGCGAGGTGGCCCTGCTGCGCCCCCGATGGAGGGAAGGAGCGCGCGAGTCGGTCCTCCGCACCTTCGCGATGGTGACCATCGACTCCGAGGGCCGATACGCCTTCCGTGGGGTGCCCGCGGGGGAAGCCGTTCTCCTTGCACGGCCCGACGGCCGCCGCGCCGTGCGGACGGGCGTCCTGCTCGTGCCGGAAGTGGACACCTTCGACATCCGGGTCCCCGCCGCCGCGGATCTCTCGGGCACGGTGCGGGACGATGCCGGAAGACCGGTCCCGGGAGCGGAGATCGGCGCGGCGGACACCGAGGCCCGCGTCCTTTCCGGGAAGGACGGACGGTTCCACCTCGTCGGCCTGCCCGCGGGCACCCTCGCCGGCCGCGTCACGGCCAAAGCGACCGGCGAACCCCTCCCCTTCGCCCTCGTCGCCGCCATCCCCGAGTTCAACGCATTCGGGTGCCAGACACGCGCCGGGCCGGACGGCGAGTACCGTTTCCCGGCGCTCGAACCCGGGACGTACGGTGTGCGTGCGGAGACACGGGACTTCTACCAGCCGGGGTTCCCCAGCGTCACGGTGAGGAGCCCGTGCCGGGAGGACTCGGTCCCTCCCGAGTGCCTGGTGCGACTGGGGCCGGCGGCCGCGGAGTCCAGGCTTGACCTCGCGCTGGCGAGCGGATCGGTGGTCGAGGGAACGGTGCGCGACGCGGCGGGCCGGCCGGCGCCCGGCGTGCGCATCGGGCTCGAGCGCGACTACGGCGATCTCGAGGACCGTCCCGCCCACGCGATCACCGGCCCGGACGGCGCCTTCAGACTCGCGGGGGTCCCCGCCGGCGAGTGGTACATCGCGGCGGCCTGTCCGGGCGGCTACGCGGAGCGGGTGCCGGTCCACGTCCCGCCCGGGGCGCCCGTCACCGGCGTGGTCCTCACCCTCGGGCCGCGCGGCACCGTGCGAGGTGTCGTCGTGATCCTCGACGGAGGTTCCCCGGCGGGCGGGCGGGTCCGGGCAGAGAGCTTCTCCCGGGCGTGGGTGCCGAAGCCTCCACCGACTCCTGTCGGCGACGACGGCTCGTTCGTCCTGCCGGACCTGCACGCGGGGTTCGTGGACCTCGAAGCGACCGTGCCCGGCTACCCCGACGCGCGGGTCGAGAACGTGCGGGTGCCCGAGGCCGGTGAGATCGCCGGCGTACGGATCGAGGTGCAGGCCGGGTTCACCCTGCACGGGAGAACCGTCCGGGAGGACGGGAGCACCGTGGAGGGCGCGGTCATCTCCCATGGCCACGGAAGTCCGGCGATCGCGAGGTCCGACGCCGGAGGTCACTTCGTGCTCGGGAACTTCAACCCCTGCGAGCGCTCTGGCATCGAGGCCCGGCTCGAGGGGTTCGTCCCGGCCCGACACCGATGGTCTTCACCTGAGGATGCGCTCCGCGGCGAGGAGGTCGTCCTCGTCCTCCGGGAGGCGCGGGAGCTCACGGGACGCGTGCTCACCGCGGACGGCGACCCGCTCGCCGGCGTATCCGTGTGGGCCCGCAGCATCCCGGATCCGGTCCTGAGTTCGGCGGACGGCCGCTTCCGGGTCCTCGGACTGCCCCCGGACCCGTTCGACCTGGTGATCTTCGGCCTGCCCGGCGAGGACGGCGGCTGGCAGCCGCGCGTCATCCCCGGGGTCGTTCCCGGAGGACCCGCCCTCGAGGCGCGTCTCGAGCGGGGTCTTCTCATCACGGGTCGCGTCAGCCTCGCCGGAGAAGGACCGATCGACGGCGCCGAGATCACGGGAACATCCCGCGTGGCCGGGCTGGACGGCGCCGCGAACGTTCTGTCGAGTGCCGCCCGCTCCGGGCCCGACGGCCGGTTCGTGCTGAGTGGACTTCCCCCGGGGCCCTGCGAGCTTCGAGCCCATGTCCGCGGACTCCCCTGGCAGCGCCGCCGGTGGAGCGCGACAGCCGGTGCCCGGGACGTCGAGATCGTCCTCGGCGTCGGGCAGCCCATCCGCGGCCGGGTCTTCGGGCTCTCGGGGGAGCCGGTCGCGAAGACCCGGATCAAGGCCACGATCGAATCGGACGAGTCCATGTCGTGGGAGGCGGAAACGAACGCCGAGGGGGTGTTCGAGTTCGGGAACCTGGATCCCGGGAACTATCGGATCACGGCCACGCCGCCGAGCGGAGCCGCGCCGGCCACCGTCGGAGGGATCGCCGCGGGTGCCACCGAAGTCGAGATCCGCCTCTCGGAGGGACTCGCGGTCCTCGGCCGGCTCCTCGACGGCGACGGGCAGCCGATCCCGGGAGTCGCCGTCTGGTCGGGCGGAGAATTCGACCCCGCGTCGCGCAGCGGGATGAGCGGAGAGGACGGGCGGTTTCGCATCACCGGGCTCGCGCCGGGCGCGCACTCGCTGGAACTCCGGCCGACGGAGGGCGGCTACCGGCTCCGCCGGCCGGTCGAAGCCGTCGCCGGCGAGGGAGAAGTCCGGCTGGAGGCCGAGGAGATGCTCACCATCCGCGGCGTGATCCTCGATCGCGACGGAAGCCCTGTCCGGACCAGCGTGTACATCTCGGAGCGGGACCCGATGGACGGGATCCGGTCCGGGGACGACGGGAGCTTCTGTTTCCGGGGACTCGAAGACCACGAGTACGTGCTCCAAGTGTTCGGCCCGGAGGGTCAGTCCGTCGTGGTCCGCACGCGCGGCGGCGAACAGGACGTGGAGATCCGGCTCCCCTGAGCGGCGCACCGATCGGGCGGAACCGACTCCGGCGATTCCGGCCCTTCCTCTTGGGAACGGGGGACTCCCTGATAGCCTGTCCTCCCTGGAGCGGATCCCCGCTCCCCGAGGAGGGCGATGATGACACAACCCGCGGTCCATTCTTCGAGGCCGCTGCTTCGGGCCCTGCTTCTCGCCGGCGCCCTCTTCCCGCCGGCCTGCGCGAGCAGTTCCCCGACGGAGTCGGAGCAGCACGCGCCATCGGCACGAGAGGCCTTCCTCCAGGACGACACGGACCGCGCCGAACTCGAGGCGAAACTCGCTCTCCAAGCGGACCCGATGGACGCCGAAGCCCACTTCCTCCTGGGCTGTCTCCTCGCGCGGAAGGGAGAGTTCGACCAGGCCGCCGCGGGATTCCAGCGGACCCTGGCCCTGGACCCGACCCATGCCGGGGCGCTCTACAACCTGGGGACACTTCTGCTCCTGCGTGGAGAGGCCCTCCCGGCCGCTCTCCTCCTGGAGAGCGCCGTGGGGATTCGCCCCAACCACGTCCCCTCCTGCATCAATCTCGGCAAAGCCTGGTTCCTCGCCGGTCTGCCGGAACTGTCCATGGCCGCCCTGGAGGAAGCGCTGCGTCTGGATCCCGAGAACCCCGTCGCTCTCGGGAACCTCCTGCTCATGGCCGAAGCCGGGGGCCTTCCCGAGAAGGCCGCCGAGTACCTCCGGCATTCCGCAGGCACGGGGCCCGACCGCACCGCACCCGGCACTCCCGCGGCGGCGGGCTGGCCCCCTTCCCCGGCCCCCGCGAGCCTCACGGTTGCCGCCGCGGGGTCCGGCACCCTCGTCCCGGAGCTCGGCGGTCCTGGGGACGTTGAGGCCGCCGCACTCCGGGATCTTCTCCGGGACCTGCCCCACGTGACCGTGGACCGGCGTGCCGACCGGCTCACCCTCACCGGCTGGACCCGTGGTCCGACGGAGCGGACCATGCTGGACCGCGTCCTCGGCGGACGGTCGGATGTCCTGGACCTGACCACCGGCGACACCGGGGATCCCCGGCGGATGCTGGAGGTCGACGCGGTCATCTTCATCGTCATCAGCCTCGACTCCCAGACCGAGGGGTTCAACTTCCTGCGCCTGATCGACCTCGGCTTCTCGTACTTCGCCTCGGATCACGAGCGCGCGGGAATCGGACTCGCCGCGCCGGGATCGGTGGGGGCGGTGAGCGGCCTCTCCCAGGAGGGCTGGCTCTTCTCCGCCGCCGTCGACTACAACGTCAACATCGCGAACGCCACGGACCTGCGGGTGGCCGTCCTCGCACGGCCCCACCTCACCACCCTCAGCGGAACGCCCGCGAAGTTCCTGGCCGGCGGCGAACTCATCTTCCAGGTGTCCGGTATCAACAGCGGCGACATCAAGATGTACCCCTTCGGGACCAATCTCACGGTCACGCCGACCCTGCTGCGCACGCCCTCCGAGGAAGGCAACCCTCGCGTCCACGTCGCGGTAGAGGCCGGGCGGACGAGCGCCCTCCAGATCCTCACGACCACGGAGGCCGGGGAGCCACGGAGCTTCGACAAGATCACCGTCAGCAGCGAGGCCATCCTCGACCTGAACCAGACCCTGATCCTCAGCGGTCTCAGCCAGCGGGAGAGCCGCACGGAGCAGTCCGGGGTGCCGATCCTCCGGTCCATCCCCCTCCTGAAGTACTTCTTCTCCTCGTCGACCACCGTCGAGAGCAGTTCCGCCGTTCTCATCCTCCTGACGCCGCGCGACCCAGCGTTCTGGAACGAGCGGAGCCAGGTGACGCTCACGGACTTCGTCGCGGTCCGCCGCGATTACATCGAGGCCCGGAAGGGCACTCCGGAAGACTTCCAGCGCTTCTGCGAGCGGCATCCGGACTGGCGGCAGTTCACGGCCAACCGCTTCGCCTCCCACATCTTCCTGCTCCGGACCAGCGAACTCTACCGGACCCTGAGCGGAGCAGACCTCTCCACCGAGAGCCTGGAACTGGACCTACTCGATCCGAATTAGGCCCGGTAACCCCCGCGAGCAGCGCGGCGACGAGGGGCGACTGGCGCGGGCGATCGCCGGATCACGAGAGACCGTGCCGTCGAAATCGTTCCCGCCCCGGTTAATCTCGTAACCGGTGGTACCCGGCATTTCCCGCCGGTCATGGCGGGCTATCTCTCCCCCACCGCGGCACACCCGGATCGTGCTACGATGTTCTCCCGGGAGGGCCTCCGATGCGGAACGGCGGGAAGCGGCGCGCGATGTCGGTGCTCGCGCTCGTGGGGTTTCTCCTGCTCGTGGCTGCCTCGATCGGCCTGCGGCGGTCTGACCCGGAGGATTCACGGAAGCAGGGTCCCCCGGTAGCTCCGGGTTCAGGCGCGGAGGACTCCCCCGCCCGCGCGGGTCCCGAGGCGGCTCCCGCTCCGCCCGAAGCCGCGCCGTCCGGCACCATCGCGTTCCGGGTCATGGACAGGAACGAGCGGACGCCGATCGGCTCGGCGCGGGTGGAGATCGAGGGGGAGGGCCTCCGGCTCTCGGCGTCCACCGGCGCGGGGGGGCTCGCGCGCTTCGCCGACCTCCCGGCCGGCGCCCTGCTCCTCGCCCGGATCTCTCCGCCCGACCGGGAGCCCCGCCTCCGCGTCGAGTACGAGTCGGCCTGCGTGCCGGCGGGGTCCGAGGAGGTCGTGGAGGTGTACCTCCATACGGCGGAGGCCCGGAACGGTGTCGTGCTCGACACCCTGACCGGTGGTCCGATCGCCGGCGCCCGCGTCGAGTCCCGCGGCGCCCCCTGGCCGGAGGGGGACGTCACCGGGCCGGAGGCGCTGGGTCCGGTCCGGAGCGAGGCGGTGACGGGGCCGGACGGCTCCTTCGTCCTCGGCGACACGAGTCGCTGCCTCGTCGTCCGGGCCGCTGGCTACGCCACCGTGTGGAAGTCACGCCGGGTGAAGCTCGGGCCGGACCGCGAAGTGATCCATCTCGCGCCGGCCGGCGCGATCGAAGGGATCGTCACCGACCGGACCGGGGCCCCGGTGGCCGGCGCGAGGGTCCGTTTCTACCCCGAACTCGAGAGCGGCCCGGTCCGAGACCAGGACCTGTGGGACGACGTCGGGTGGCGGTTCCCGCCCCGGGAGTGGCAGGACCTCACCGCCGTCAGCGTGGTGACCACCGGCGCCAACGGCCGGTTCCGCATCGACACCGTCGCTCCCGACGACACGGTGTCGCTCCTCGCGGATGCTCCGGGCAAGGGCGTCTCGTCCATCGCGTCCGGTGTCCGGGTGCCGGCGGACGGGCCGGCGACCGTGGAACTCGTGCTCGATGCCGCAGCGGTGCTCGACCTCCGCGTCCGGAGAGGGGACGGCGTCCCGCCGGGGCGCTTCACAATCATCGTGTGGACCCGCGGCGCCCGCCTCTACCACGGCCCCGGCGAACCGGCGGGTGGTGGTCGCTGCCTGGTGTGCGGCCTGCCGGGCGGCCCGACGAACCTGGACATCCAGGTCCTGGTACCCGGCTGCGAGGGCGCGAGCATCGAGGCCGTGCTGCGCGCCGGCGAGACGACCGTCGTCGAGACCGAGGTCCGGTCGGAGGCCGAGGCCGCAAAGGAGCGCTGGCGGGAGACCCGCCCGGAGCCCGCCGAGCCGGCCTGGCCGGAGTGCGAGATCCCGATCGTGCTGCCGGCCGGCGCCCCGGAGCCCCCCTGGGTCCGTGTCGAGTATGCCCATCCTGGGGGATCGGGCGGGACCGGGGGGAGCTTCGAGTACCACGTCCGGGAGGGCATCCTCCGCGCCCGGATCCCCGAGGACGCCGATCGTGTCGTCCTCCGCGTCCTCGGATACCGGCCGGCGGAGATTCCGCTGCCGATCCGCGGGGGGAAGACCGGACCCGTGCATCTCGAATGCGGGATCGTCGCCGAAATCGTCGTCCTGACGCCCGACGGTCAACCCGCGGCCGGCGCGGAGGTCAGCCTGGCGGACCCGCGCATCGGACTGGGCCGGACGGACGACGGCGGGCGTTTCGTCGTGCCGGGATACGGCGACGGTGACGCGAAGACGTTTCTCGTCGAGTGCGAGCCCTGGGCGCCGGCCGAGGTGACGGTGACGTTCCGGGAGTCGATGGACCCGGTCGTCGTACGGTTCTCGCCGTGGGGACGCCTCGTAGTCCTGCTGCTCGACGAGGACGGCGTCCCGATCGCCCGCGCCGCGGTCCGCCTCCTGGGTCCGTGGCATTTCCGGTGGGAGCCGGCGGATTTCGCGGGCCTCACCGACCACGCCGGGCGGCTCAACGCAAACGTTCACCCGGGCGAGTACCGGCTCGAGATCCTCGTGCCGGGTCAGACCATCGAGGACGGAAAGCCCTGGCAGACCGAAGTGGAGATCCCGCCGGGCCCCGGTGAGCTCCTCACACTCCGCGTCCCGCGCCGGCCCTGAGGGGCGCAGGTGGCTCTATGGTTTCTGTGGCGCAATTGCCTCGGCCGTCGGGTCCCAGATCTCGGAGGGGACGGTGGGACCTTGTTGACTTGCAGACTCGCGGCTGGTGAGAGGGGCCGGGTCCGGGGGCTGTGTTCCGGGGACGCAGGAAACTTGTCAACTTGCCGGCTGGGGACCGACGATCGGTGGCCGGTCACCGGAGGGCTCACTGCTCCGGCGATGCCCCCCCACGATCGGGCAAGTTGACAAGTTACCTCCGTCCCCTCTGCAGACCTGGGCCGCTCCGCAGAGAGACGATGCTCCTGGTGTCAAAACTGCGCGGAGGTCAGAAGGCATCCTGAAGGACGGAGTGCGCGGCGGGTGGGGGGGTGGGGCGGATGGAAGTCCGCGGACCCGATTTGGCTCCAGCGTGATGAGTGGTATCGTCCACCCAGATTCATCCCGCAGGGCATGGCCCTGCGCCGCCCGCGAGCACCGCTCGCGCGCATTCTGTTTCCGGAGGGAATGATGCCTCGCCGTCGCGCGGTCGCCTACGCGGACGGTCTCAACCTGCTCGAGGCGGCCGGCGGGTAGAATGGCGGGGGCCGAGCCTGCCCGATCCCGACGCGCGAACCGACGAAAGCCGGGGCCATGAGACATGCCGCCTTCCTTCTCGTCTTCGCGCTGATCCCCCTGCCCGCCTGCCCCGGGGAAACGGAGTCCGGAGACACCGGCCGTTCCCCGGCCCGACACGCCCTCCTCGCGGCGATCGCCATCGGGGACATCGAGATCCGGGAGGACCTGATCGCCCTCCGCGCCCGCGGCACCGCGGTCGACGACCTGATCGACGAGACCCTCGCCCTCTGGCTCTGAGGCCTGGTGCGGGCGGCGAGCCGGAGGGAAATCGCCCCGCGGGCGGAAGGGCCGCACAGAGGCGTCAGCCGGATGACGACTCCCGCCCGGAGCACGCGACGGTCCGTGATGAGCGCCAGCCTCCCAAGGGGCCTCACGGTCCCCTACGTTCTTTCTCCGGTCGGGCCGCCTTGCCAACCGAGCAGGAGCCGTTCGGCTGGGCGGCGCGCGGGATCTCGTCGACGAGGCCCACTCGCGGTCGGCCGGACCACAGGGGCGCGGCGCGCCACTCTCAGGCGACGCCCAGGGGGCGGATCCGTCCGAGCTCCGGCCCGAGCTTCCGCGCCGCATCCCACAGGTCCACCGCCCGCTGGGCGTCGATCCAGAACTCCGCGGAGTTGCCGAACAGGCGCGAGAGCCGGATCGCCATCTCCGGACTCACCGCGCGGCGTTCGCGCAGCAGTTCATGGACCGACTGCCGCGAAACGCCGAGCGCCGCCGCGAGACGCGAAACCGTGAGTCCGTACTCCGGGATGAAGTCCTCGCGGAGCATCTCGCCCGGATGGACAGGCCGCACCTTCTTCTCCCTCGTGTTCGGCAGGCTCATGGGATTGCTCCGGTCAATGATAGTCCGTGACCTCGACGTCGTAGGCGTCCCCGTCGACGAAACGGAAGCAAATGCGCCACTGGTCGTTGACGGCGATCGAGTGCTGCCCCGTCCGGTCCCCGCCGAGCCGGTGGAGCCGGTTGCCCGGTGGAACCCGGAGATCATCGAGGCTCACCGCGAGATCGACGTACTCGAGTTTCCTCCGCGCCCGGCGCAGGATGTCCCCCGGCAACCGTTTCGAGCGACCGGTGGCCAGGAGGCTCTGTGTGTGCCGGTCCGCGAAAGTCCTGATCACATCCGCATTGTAATGCATCACGTGACGCGTGTCAACTGGCGACCCGGATGGTCCGAAACTACCCGCCCACTCCGCGCCCTCCCGCCGGAGACGGAGGCTACTCGCCCTCCGCGAAACGGAGGCGGAGTTCGACGTCCGGCGATCCGGCCCGGACGTGGACTTCCTCGCGGAGGACGAAGTGGCGCGGCCGATCGTGGAAACCGGCGGCGACGGATCCGGAAATGCGATACGTGCCGGGAGGCAGGTACCGGAAGACGAAGGTGCCGTCATCGGCCAGATCCGCGACGTGCTTCTCCTCGACGTCCCGCGAGGCCGACGGGCCGAGCCGGACGGCCTCGAGTTCGCCGTCGGGCCCGCTGAGGGCATCCCACTCCTGGCGCCGGACCCGGCCGGAGAGCGTGAGGCCGCCCACCAGCCGGTACTCGAAGACCGCCCCCGGCCGCACCCCGCGCACCGTCACGCCCGGCTCGTGGAACCGGACCGCCCACGGCCCCGGGGGAAGGCGCGACAGGCGGAAACGGCCTTCCGCGTCCGTCCGGGCATAGGAGCGGGGCGGCCGGCCGGCGTCCGGCCCCGCGCTCGCCACCACCCCCGCGAGCGGCCGCCCCGCCGCGTCGAGCAACCGGCCGTCGAGCGCGAGGCCGGGCCGCAGGACCAGCCGCAGATCCTCGCGCCCGGGGTCCGCCGGGCCGACGACGTCCGGAGCGAGGCCCGCGGTGCTCCCCGGATCTTCCGCCACCACGGCGTAACGGCCGCCGATTCTCGCGAAGCGGAACCGGCCCTCGTCGTCGGTGGCGAGTTCGCCGAACCGCTCCGCGCCCTCCTCATCCACGAGGCGCACCCGGGCCCCCCGCACCGGACGGTCCTCGGCATCGACGACGACGCCGGCCAGCGGACGCTGCCGGTAGAGGCGGACCTCCACAGGGCCGGCGGCCGGCACGGCGACGTCGACCCACTTCTCCTCGTACCCCACGGCCTCCACGCGGACCGTCGCCCGTCCGGGGGCGAGGTCCGCGAGAAGGAAGCGGCCCTCCCCGCCGGTGAAGGCGCAGACCGCGCCGTCGCCGGGCGGGTAGAGAGGGGGCCAGCCGTACGATTCCCCCTGGTGGACGCCGACCGACGCGCCGGCGAGCGGGGCGCCCGTGACGGCGTCGCGGACGGCCCCCGCGAGCCGCAGCCCCTCCGCCAGCGCGATCTCGACCTCGTAGACCGACCGGCCCCGTTCCAGTTCGACCGGTTCCGGGACGACCGGCGCGTGGCCGGTCGCCACGACGCCCAGCGCGTAGACCGCGACACCGCAGCCGGCGAAGGAGGACCCCCCTTCCCCCTCGACGCTCGCGATCGAGGGAACCGGCACCTCGAAGCTCCCGTCCGCGGCGAGGACGGCCTGCGGCTCCCCCGCCCAGCCGGCTCCCGCGTCGCCGTACTTGCCGTAGCTGAGTCGGGCCACGAAGACGCGCCCCCCGCCCGCCGGCGGCCCCGCCGTGACGCGGACGCGCCCCCGCACGACCGGGGACCGCGAAAGCACGACGACCAGGCCCGTGCACGCCGCGGGGTCGGCGGGGTCCGCGTGGACCTCCTCGTCCGTGTAACCCCGCTTCGAGACGGAGACCGCGAACGCCCATCCGGGGCGCGGGTGGGCCTCGACCCGGAAGCTCCCGTCCGGCCCGGTCAGGACCTCCCGGCCCCCGCCCGTGGCCGCCACCGACGCGAGGGCCACGGGCCCCCCGTCCTCGTCGAGCACTCGTCCCGTGACGACCACCGGCCCCGCCCCGTGCCCCGCGAGGCGCACGTCGACGGTTAAGCCCTGCCCGGCCCCGAGGTCGATCCACGCCTCGCCCGGAACCTCCCGCGCACGCCGCTCCCCCGGCCACTCCGGACCGTTCCAGCCCGGGTGGACGAGCCCCTCCGCCTCCACCTCCACCGCGTACTTCCCGGGGGCGAGCCCCTCGATCCGGAAGGTCCCGTCGGGGGCCGTGGACGCCACCGTCCGCCCGAGCCTCCCGGACCTCCCGGCACCGGCGGACCAGAGGACGACGCGCGCCCCGCCCACCGGTCCGCCGGGGCCGGTCACCTGCCCCGCGAGATCCAGGCCGGGCCCGAGGGCGATGTCCCGCCGGTACGTCTCACCGTCCCCGAGGTTCCAGAGCCCCCGGTCCTTCGTCGCGTGCGTCGCGAACCCCGGCGCCGTCACCCGAAGCCCGCCACCGTTCACCCACGGCCGCCCCGTGCGCAGCGCGTAGGCCCCGCTGGTGTCGGAGATGGCCCGGGCGAGGACTCCGGCGCCGCCGAAGCCTTCGCTGAACTCGTCGCCGACCAGCTCCACCCGGGCCCCGTGAAGCGCCTCCCCCGTCTCGCGAGACGTCACGCGCCCCTCGATGAGCGCCCCGTCCACGAGGCGGAGGTCGAGCCGCGCCACGGCCGGCGACCGGAAGTCGCATTCGGCGAGCCACGGCCCGTCGTTCCGCCGCGTCCAGAGCGCGTGGGCGCCGGGGGCGAGGCCCGCGAGGCGCCATGCGCCGTCCGGGCCGCTTCGCGCGCGGACCTCGGTGCGCCCGTCCCCGGCCCGGGCCACGATCTCGACGCCGGGGACCGGCTCGACGTCGTTTCGCAGCACGCGCCCCTCGAGAACCCCTTCGGCGGGCAGGCAGAGGTCGACCCGCGGGGCGGGGAGCCCCTCGACCCACGCGACCTCGGCCTCCGCGGGCGCGAGGCCCGGAGCCATCACGACGACGCGCCACCGCCCGGCTCCCGGCAGGAGGAGCGCGCCGCGGCCTTCCACGAGCGGCGCCGAGGCCCGGACCATCGGCCCCTCCTCCGCCGGCGGCTCCCTCCGCGTCGCGCCCGCTCCGGCCTCGAAGAGCCGCGCCTCCCCGCGAGCCACCGGTCGCCCGTCCGGCCCCGTGGCGGTGACGGCCACGGAGGCGCCCTCGCCGGATTCGGGCGCCGCGGCCACCGCGAGGCAAAGGAGCGCGAGAGCCGCCGCGCTCGGGAGTCGGGCCGCGAGTGGTTTCATGGAACCCGCCTCAACGTATCCAGGTTTCGTTGATGGTCCGTAGCACGGGATGGTCCGCGCGCCCCGCGATCGGCACGGCGGACAGCGAGATCACGATCCGCTTCGCGCCCCGGAGTTTCGGAAGGACAAAGAGGGTGAACGATCGCGCGCCGCCGGGTTCCACCGGCACGAGTTCGGCCGCCGGCACGGCGAGGCCGGCGGGGATCGTGCCGAACTCGAGGCCGAGCTGCGTCGCCTCCTCCGGTTCCCCGCCCGCCCGGCTCACCTCGACCGTGGTGGCCTGCGCCGTCGCGTAGCGCAGCGCCACCGGGTTCACGAGGAAGGTCCGCGACCCGAGATTGCGGATCGAGAGCACGAGGCTCTCCCCGCGAAACCGCGCGACCGCCTGCACCGGGAACTCCGGATCGGGCTCGGAGAGGTTCGGCTCCGGGCAGGGAACGGCCGCGTGGGCCCGGCTGCCGTCGCACTTCACCGGCTCGGGCGGAGGCGAGAGCAGGGGACCCTGTCCCCACCTCCGCTCGTCGCGCGGGCCCTCGAGCGGCACGAGTCGTCCCGCCGCGAGGTCGGAGGCGAGGGTGCGGAGCAGGGGTTCGACCCCCTGGGGCGGACCGATCGACCAGCCCGACTCCCGGACCTCGTCGCCGTCCGTCACGGACGATCCGGAGATCCGGTACGAGCCCCGCACGCCGGCCAGGCGCGCCGCGACCGCCATGGCCACCTGCCGCTCGGCACCATCGAGGGAATCGAGGGCTTCCACCAGCATCCGCAACGCGCGCGGCAGCTCGCGCGCCGGCGTGTATCCGTAGCTACCCCTCTCGAGGAGATCGCGCATCTCCGCGAGCAGGGCGGCCCGAGCCGCGGGCTCCGTCGCCGCTTCGAAGTCGCGCAGCACGGAGGGGAGGGCCAGTTCGAGGCCCGCGCAGCCGAGAGCCCGCCCGCGTTCCGGCTCCGCAAGCACACGGAAGACGGCCCGCGGACCGTCCGGATCGGCCCGCTCGAGACACCGGCCGAGTTCGCGGAAGTCCTCCGAGAAACCCTCCCGCCGCGGCACCGCGCCACGAAGACGCTCCGCAAGCAGGGCGGCGGCCTCCGGCCCGCCGAGGCTCCCCAGCGCGACCGCGAGGAGGCGATCTCGCGGCGCGGCGCGGGCCGCCGCGAGCAGCCCGGCCCGGACCGCCGGGTCCTGGCGCGCCCCCTCGCCGAGCGCGAGCGCGAAGGAGAGCCGCTCGGCCTCCCCCCAGCGCTCCGGCGCACCGGCCGCGAGGGCGGCGAGGAGGCGCGCGGGCTCCGGCGGAGCCCGGAGGTCGCGCGCGCCGAGGTGGGCGTCGAACGGCGGAAGGTCCTCGCCGGCGAAGGGCCCGGCCCAGCGCTCGCCGTGCCGCACGGTCCGCGCGAGGAGGGCGCCGTCGAACTCCCACAGGCCGCCGGCCGGCGGGCGGCCGCCCGCGGACCGCCGCCCGTCGGGCCCGAGGCCGAAGAGGAGCTGCGCGACCTCCTCGAAGGCGCGGGCGGCCTCGAAGTCGAGGAGGTGCCGGGCCTCCCAGGTCTCCCGCAGCACGGCCCGCAGGCGCACGGGCTCGGCCCGGAGGAGTTCGCGAAGGAGGCGGGTGGGCGACGGGTCGGCGATATCGGGGCCGCAAAGCGTCTGGCGGACGAGCGTCTCGAGGAGCCGCCCGGGGTCGGGCGCATCCTCCGCCGCGAGGAGTCCGGACGGCGGGACCACCAGCATGAGCGCCGCCACGATCGCCTTCATGTCCGCCTCCCCGGCCCGGCCGCCGGCGTCCATCATACACGGAGGGCGACGCGCGCGAGGACCGCCTCGTGGTCCGGTTCGACCGCGCCGGATGCGTCACGGACTCCGGCATCCTGCGCGGCACACCGGAACCGGACCTACCGTCCGCCATCGCTCGGGATGTTCGCCCGCCGGTGAGCCCGTTCGGGAAGGTGGACCTGCGGCGACGGATCCATCCCGGGTTCGCGAGCGCGAGCCTTCTGCATCGACCACCACCTCGACCAAGGCTCGCACGGATTGACGAGCTGGTCCTCGACGCCGAACTCGCCGGGATCGCTCGATGCCGTACCGCGCCACCGAGTATTTCCTTGGCAGAAGGAAGGAAAGTAGCACATATTTCCTTGCATGGAGGACATTACTCGGGCACGGGTCATCGAAACGCTCCTGCGGGACTTCTGGGAGCGGCCTCTGCCGGCATTCACCGCGCGGGACGCGGCCCTCCTTGTCCGCCCCGGCAAGGCCGACGTCCTCATCGGCATGCGGCGCGCCGGGAAGACCTGGCGACTCTTCCAGGAGATGGCGCGGCTTCTCGCGAGCGGGATGGACAAGCGCCATATCTTCTATCTGAACCTGGAGGACGACCGGCTCGACCCGATCGGCCCCCGTCTGCTGGCCGAGGCCCTGGAGACGTTCTACCGGCTGAGCCCGGAGGCTCGAACGAGCGGCACCCACCTCTTCCTCGACGAGGCTCAGCGGGCCGAGAACTGGTCGCGGTTTGCCCGGCGCGTCCTCGACACGGAGCGAGTCCAGCTCTACGTCACGGGCTCGTCGTCGAAGATCCTCTCCACGGAGGTCTCGACGGAGTTCCGCGGACGTGGATTCGCCACGGAGATTCTCCCGTTCAGCTTCCGCGAGTTCGTGCGTCACGCCGGGGAGGTGCCGCCAGAGGAGACGCCGGGATCCCGCAGGCGATCCCGGCTCGAACGCCATCTCCGGAGTTACCTGACAGTGGGGGGAATGCCGGAAGTGCAGGGGTGCGAGGAGGCCGTACGGATCCGGATGCTCCAGGATTACGTGCAACTCGTCCTCCTGCGGGACGTCCTCGAGCGGCACGGGATCTCGAACGTCCCGGCGGCGCGGGAGTTGACGCGGGCCGCGATCTCTTCCACGGGCTCCCGGTTCTCGATCCACAAGGTGTACCGTGACCTGCGGTCGCGCGGGCTCGACGTGGGCAAGGACACCGTCTACGCTCTCATGGAGCACTTCGAGGAGGCCTTCCTCCTGTTCCGCGTGCCGGTCTTCGGGCGCCCGCTCCGGAAAAGGGGGGCCGCACCGAAGAAGGTCTACGCGGTGGATCCGGGGCTGGCTGCGGCGATGTCCCATTCGACGTCCGGGAACGTCGGCGCGCGGCTCGAGACGGCCGTCTACCTCGAGCTCAGGCGAAGGTCGCGGGACCCGCGCGAAGGAGGCATCTCCTACTACGTCACCAATTCGGACCGCGAGGTCGACTTCGCCGTGGGCGGCTCGCCCGATGGCGACGGCCCGCGTTTCATCCAGGTGTGCGCCGACATGGGAGACGGCGCGACCCGCCGGCGGGAACTCGCGGCACTCGAGGAAGCGATGGGGGAGTGCGGGGCGGCGAGCGCGACCGTGGTCACCCTCGAGGAATCCGGCGAGGAGCGGACCGCGCACGGCGCCGTGGAACTCGTTCCCGCCTGGCGCTGGCTCCTCGGCCTCTAGTCCGGCCTGCCCTCCGGCGTGGTTTCAGGGGTCCGGGCCTCCCCGCGACGGATAGGATGGCGCATCGGCCCCGCGCGTGGCGTGGGCGGCAGCGTCGGGCAGGAGGGACGTAGCATGGAGAAGCCTCCCGGAAGAACGCGGCGCCAGCGTCCGGTTCGGAAGGCGCATTCGCCGTGGCCGTGGATCGGAGCGGGCGCCGCCGCCGCGGCGGTGGGCGTGGTCCTCGTCGTCCTGCTCTCGGGGCGTGGCGGTCCGGAGGCGCCTCCCCCGCCGGCGGCGGTGCTGCCCGTCTCCGTCTTCGCCGCCGATGCAGGGGGCGCCCCCCTCGTCCTCGTGCTGCTCGCCTCGAAGCCGGCGGCGGTCTGGTGCGCCGGGGCCTGGGCCCCGATCTCCGGCCTCGGGCGCCGACTCGGGGCCGCCGAACCCTCCGGCGCGGCCGTCCGGATCCGCGCCGAGGGTGCGGTGCCCTTCGGCGACGTGGATCGCGCGATGGCGGAGTGCCGCGCCGCGGGCCGCGGCGGGATCTCTTTCGCGGTGCGGAAGGCCGGGGGCGGGGAGGGCGAAATGAACGCCGGCCCGCCCGGGGAGAAGGAGACCGCCGGCCGGGCCATCCTCGACGCCGAACTCCGGCGCTACCCGCTGGACGAGACGACGCGGGCCCTCTTCCGGGGCATGGAGGTCGGGGTCGGCCCCGAGGGGCTCGCGACGCTCGCGGCGCTGGTCGAGCAGGCCGTCGGGTCCGACGGCGGTCCGACCGCGCTCGACGGCGTCCTGATCGCCGGGGAGAACATCCCTTTCGCGGATGTCCTCGCCGCGGCGGACGCCTTCCGCGGGGCCGGCGTCGAGCAGGTCCGCTTCCGCGCCGCGCCGCCCGCCGGCACGGAGGCGAGCCGCGCGAGCGAACCTCCGGTCGCCGGTCCACCGACCGCCGCGCCCGCCCCGGAGAGCGGGCCCATCCCTCCCGTGCCGGCCGGCGATCCGTGGCGAAAGCGGCTCCTCGCGCAGAAACCGGTCCGACGCTTCGGTCTGCGGGTCTGGTCGGCGGCCCCCGACTCGGCACGCGAAGGAGTGATCCCACCCGCATCCACCACCGCGGAGGCGGCGAAGGAAGAGGTGGCCGCCGCGGAGATCCTCGTGCCGCGAAACGGCGAGGTCTGGTGCGGCGGGGACCGGGTCACCCTCGACGAGCTGAAGCTCCGCCTGTTCGTCTTCGCGGAGATGGCGCGGGACGAGAAGCACTCGAACCAGCCTTCCCGCACACCGGTGCTCCTGACCGTGGGCGGCGGCGTCCGCTGGCGGGAGGTGCAGTGGATCATGCAGGTCTGCGCCGACCCGGCCGTCCGGATCCCCCGGATCTACTGGGCGGTCGCGGGGAAGGACGGGGCGGAGGCATGCCTCCCGGCCTTCCTCCCCATGGACCGGGAGCTGCGGAACGCGACGACGCCCCTGCCCATCGAGTTGAAGCGCGCCCAGGAGGACACGCAGACACGGATGAAGCTGCTCGAGGCCATGCTCGGCGCCGGCGAGGAAGGCTTCGCCCTGCTGGCCGAACGCGTGAAGGAGCTGGTGAACCTCGACCCGGCCAATGCCGTGCAGATCAACGCCTGGGCCTGGGTCCCCTTCGCCGACGTCGTGCGCGTGGTGGACATGGTCCGCGCGACGGGAGGGGGTGAGATCCTCTTCGTGGGCGCCCCTCCGCCTTCGAAGTAACTCCGGGTGACTTCTTCCGGCGCGCCGGGGGCGATGGGCCGGCCGGTGAATCCCCGGTGCGCCTCCTGGTGGCCCGCCATCCCCGGCCGGCTCCAGATCGTCGTGGACCGCCCTCGGATCCGCGGCTCCGGTTCTTCCTGAACCCCGATCAGGGCTGGCCGGCAATCTATCCGGGTGAGACCGCCCATGGACGAAGGACCGCTCGACACGGTGCTTGCGAACGCCGGCTTCATCCGGCAGCTCGCCGGCGCGCTCGCCCGCGACGAGAGCGAGGCGGACGACGTCGCCCAGGACGCGCTCGCCCGCGCGCTGCCCCCGCCTCGCGCCCTCGCGATGGACCTCCGGTCCTGGCTCGCCGGCATCACCCGGAACGTCTTCAGGATGCGGCGCCGCACCGAGGCCCGACGGCTCCGGCGCGAGCAGCGGTCGGCCCGACCGGAGGAGCTCCCGTCCGCCGCCGAACAGGCGGAGCGGCTCGAGCTTCTCGGCCGGATCGCCGCGGCGCTCGTCGATCTGGACGAGCCTTACCGCTCCACCGTGGTCCTCCGGTACCACGACGGCTACTCGCCACCCGAGATCGCCCGCCTGACGGACACTCCGCTGAACACGGTGAAGACCCGCCTCCGCCGCGGCCTGGCCCGTCTCCGGGACTCGCTCGACGCCGGCCGCGGCCCGCGGAAGCTCCGCTCCGCGCTCCTCCTCCTTGCCGGTCAGCCCGCGCCGCGCGCCGCCCCCGCGGCTCTGACCGGCGCCGCGTCCCTCGTCCTGACGGGAGCCCTCCTCATGAGCACGAAGTTCAAGGTCGTGCTGGCTGTCCTCGTCGTCCTCTCCCTGTCCACCGTCCTGATCCTCGCGCCTTCGGGGCCGGCCGGCCCGCCCCCGGCGCCCGCCGCGCCGGGGGCCGACCCGGTTCCACCGGCCGGCGGAGAACCGGTGGGGAGCGGAACGTCGGACGCAGAACCGGCGACCGCTCCGGACACTGCCGCGATCCGGGCCGGGACCGGCGAGTCCGCCGCCGGGACGACGGGGACCGTCGAAGGCCGGGTCGTGGACCGAGGCGGGCGGCCCGTGGCCGGCCTGAAGATCCAGGTGTCCGGCGGCGACCACCTGTCGGTCGCATGGTTGTACGGACTCGCCGGGGGCCAGACCGTACTCACGGACGGCGAGGGGAACTTCCGGGTTTCGGGGCTCGCCGGCCGCCGGGCCCGCATTCTCATCAGGAGCGCGGAGTATGCGCACGTCGAGATGGTCGTCGCTCCGGGAGGGGACCCGGTCCGGATCCGCCTCGAGCCCGGCCAGGCGATCGCCGGGCGGGTGGTCGATGGGGCGACCGGCCAGGGGATCGCAGGGTTGCCCGTGCTGGTCCGGCCCGCCGGCGAGCCCCGGTCCACGCCGCGGACGGTGTTCGCGGAGGATGACGGGACATTCCGGATCGAGGGACTCGGGGAAGGCGCCCGGGCCCTCCAGTTCGGTTACGAGGTGCAGGGCGGAACACGGGATTGGGAGGACTACCGGATCCGGACGGTGACTCCCGTCGAGGTGGGGACGACCGACCTCGTCGTGGAGCTGGTGCGCGGTCTCCGGATCGAGGGGACGGTGCTCGACTCCGAGGGGAACCCCGCGCCGGCCCGGATCCACGTCCAGCTCACCGGGCGGACCCCGGACGGGCGGATGGACTACGAGTTCCGCCGGTACACGGCGACGCGGGAGGGCGGCGTCTTCCGGTTCGGCGGGCTCCCGGAGGGACGAAACCACGTCGCGATACGGCCCGAGACAGCCGCGGATCCGCACCGGGGGCTGACGATCACGGCGGCGGACGCACCGGAGGTTCCCGCCGGCACCCGCGACCTGGTCATCCGCATGGCCCGCGGTCGCGCGATCGAGGGCCGGGTCGAGAACGAGGTCGGCGAGCCGCTCGGGCCACCGGGGGTTCTCTACGTCTTCCCGACCGGGAGTCAGGTGGGAAGCCCGGGCACGGTGATGGCGATCGTCGCGGCCGATGGGACCTTTTGCACCTCGGCGCTCTCGGACGCCGTCACATGGGACGTCTACGTCACGGGCTTCGCCGGACACGGGAGCGTCGTCCGGGAGAGGGTCCTCGCCGGCGCAAGCGACCTGGTGATCACGTTGCCCCGCACCGGCCGGATCACCGGCCGCGTCCTTGACGCGGAGGGGCGTCCCGTGACCGCCGGGGTCCCCGTCCTCGCGCGCGCCGAGGGAGCCGATCCCACCGCGGAGTTCGCGATTACGATGGGCGCCACGAACGCAGAAGGAGGGTTCGCCGTCGAGTGCCTCGGCGAATACGCCTACACGCTCCGCGCCGGTGCGGGCGAGACGAACTTCCGCGTCGGCGCGCCCGTGACCGGAGTACGGCCGGGCACGGAGGGCGTGGAGCTCCGCGTCGAGGAGGGGATCGAGTTCTCCGCGCGGCTCCTCGATGCCGGCGGCCTTCCCCAGCGCACACACCTGATCCAGGCGCGCCGCCCCGGGGACGATTCCTTCCTCGCGCACCGGGCCGCGATCGACAACGACGAGGGCCGCTTCACGCTGCGCGGCCTCGAGCCCGGCAGGCTCCGGATCTGGGCCTTCTTCGACGGAGCGAACGTCCTCCTCGGGGAGTTCGACGTCCCGGCGACCGACGTGGAGATCCGGTTGCCCCCACGCTGAGAGTGTGAGCAGGAATCCCCCGCGAGCCGCGCCGGGACGTGGAGCGAGCAGCGCAAGGCGGGCTCGACCTTGCGGAGCGGGTCGAAGACGACGAGCAACGAACCGATGCGTTGCGCATCGTGCCCGGCCCGGAGGGTTGTCGGCCTCGGCGCGCGAAGGGGCCGCAATTCCCGATGCTGACTCGCTCGCGCCGGGGCCGACAACGAGGCCGCGGGCAGACCCTCCCCGCTCTCACCCCTCGGCTGCGGCCTGCTCCCGGGACGCGCGACCGCCATGTCGACGTCGACCAGAGTCCGGGACACGGAGGAGATCCGGTCACCACCGTCCCGGCTGGGGCGCCCACGCTCCCCTCCGGAGCATGGTCTCGGACTCCTCCTCTCCCCGCCCGAGATCGAGGTGGCTCCGCTCTGGACGATACATGAACCGCGCGCATCCGCCGGCGCCGCTGGACCTCCGCTGGACCATCCGCTCGGTGTCCTTCCGGAGCACGCAGGCCGCCTTCCCCACCGGGAGCGGCAGGCCCGTGGCATCGAGGCACCCCACCGGGCAGCGCGCGCCGTCAACGATCACGAACTTGACCGCTTCCACCGGCGGGCGGCCTCCCGCCGCACCGAGGGCGAGGGCCCCCCCACCGAGGACCGTGCCCAGGACGAGCAACCGCGCACCGCGAACCACGAAGCAACCGGTCGCGCGTCACATCGATCGCTTCCCGCCGGAGGGGCTCCGGATTGACCTCGGGACTCCGGTTCAGTCGCGGACGAGATAGCGACCCGAGGTCTCGTCGAAGTCGAGACGGTCCCGGACCCCGTCGAACCACCGCCCCCCCCCCACCCGGACGCCAGCGTCCGTCTACCGCTGGTGGCGGCTTCGGCACCGCGCGATCGAGAGGCGGTTCTTCCGGTGCGGGGCCGGATCGGGGAGAATCCGGACTTCCGACCCGAGACCGCCCCCCCATGCGTACCACGGCCCTGCTCCTCCCGTTACTGCTCGCTCTGCCGGCCTGCCTCCATGTCGACTACACCGACGGGGCGCCGGTGGCCTTCGAGCGCGCGGCGGAGATCCGGCCCGGCGCCACCACGAAGTCCGAAGTGCTCGCCCTCCTCGGAGCCCCCCAGAACTTCTCGAACCCCACCACGCTCGGCGACTTCCTGGAGGCCCGGGGGCTCGAGCGCGGGGCATGGTCCCAGTTCCCCTTCACCGACATCTTCGTGTACCAGTTGACGAAGGGCCGGCTCGTGGGCTGGACCGTGATCTTCTACACGGACATCGAGTTCGAGGTGGACTCCGATCTTCTCCTCGTCTTCTTCGACGAGCGCGGCGTGGTGCGGCACATCGGGACGAAACGGATTCCGCCGGAAGACGAGGACGACGCCGGAGGGGACGGCGATGCGTAGCACGGCCGCCGGCCTCGCCATCCTCACCCTGCTCCTGTCCCTTCCGGGCTGCCGCATCGTCCGCGACACCCGGGGGTCCCCCCTCCTGGCGGACGCCGAGCAGCGGATCGTCGCCGGGCGCAGCACCATGGACGACATACTCCGGGAGTTCGGCGCACCGGACCGGATCCTCCGCGAGGCCCCCGGCGACCTGTTCATCTACCGCTTCGCCAAGGTGCACACCGACGCACTCCTGATCGAGGAGCCGGTGATCACGAACCTCGAGATCTTCTCCTACACGGAGAGCGACGCGCGGGAGGACCGCCTCGTGGTCCTGTTCGACCGCGCCGGACGCGTCACGAACTTCGGCGTCCTGCGCGGCACACCGGAACTCGACTGACGGAGGCAGGTCCGGTGGGTGATCCGGGCCGCCGACCGGCCGGGCTCCGGGCCGCCGACCAGCAGCCCGTCGGCGTAAGCCCTCATGCGCGTGGAGGCCTCTCGGCGACGGGCTGCTGGCGGGTCTTCACCCGTCCGGATCCGTGCGCCGGATCGCTGCACGACCTCGACGGTCCGCACCCGGATCACCTCCCCCGCGCCATCCTCGAGCGACACGGCCGATACACCCGCGCCCTGGACCTCGCTCGGCGTCCTCCAGAACACCGCCGTGCGTCCGGGCAGCGTATCGGGATGGAGACCCGGTCATGCGAACAGCGGGGCGAGCGGAGGGCCTTCGTACGGCACGCCCTTCGGATCTCCTCGCCGCTCGCGGATCGTCCCCGGCGTCGGTCGCGGGGCTTCGCGCGGGCCCCGGAGCGAGCTCAGAGCGCCGAGAGGATCCGCTCGTCGAAGCTCAGCATCCGGACGTCCTTCGAGAGTTCCCGCGCGTTGAGGAACGTCGCGATGTGGATCGCGTCGAGGGCGCGCAGTCTCGATGCGGGCGCGACCCGCCCCGCCGTCACGCAGATCTCCCGGGTGATCTCGAAGAACGTGATCCTCGGCCGGAGGTGGCCGGTGAACTCCCGCCGCATGTCGGCGACGAGCGTCCCGCTCCCCGGCCGGTCGAGGAGGATCCGGAGGAGTGCGCGGTCGGCCTCGACCTCGAGCAGGCGCGAGGAAACCGCGTGCTCCGCCCGCGCCAGGCGACCCCGCACCTCCTCCGCCCCTTCCTGACCGAGGAGCAGCCGCAGAAGGGCCGAGGTCTCCAGGTACTCCACGATCACCGGGCGTCCCTCCGGATCTCGTCAAGCAGTTCATCCACCGGGACGTCGGTGATCACGGAGAGGCCCGCGAGCCCCCGGAAGCCCCGGATCTCCTCGCTGGCGAGAGTGACCCGACCGTCCTCGGCCAGTAGCGCGAGGCGATCCTCGAAGGAGCCCGGCGAGACCGGCTGGCGGCGCGCCGGCCGGATCTCCGCCACCACCTCGTCCCGCTCGGTGACGAGAACGGTCTCCCCGGCCTTCGCGAGGCGGATGTACTCGGAGAGCTTCGCCTTCAGGTTCTTGATGCCGACGGCCTTCATGCCCTGAAGGTAACCACTGGTAGTCACTTTGTCAAGCGGGGGTTCTCGCCCGGGCACCCGGCGATCGGAAGGCTCGTGGCGCTGGTCCGGCTCGGCGACCCCGCCGGCTTCCCGCCGCTGTTCGAGGCCCTCACCCTTTCCGGAACCGGCGAGTGGCTCGTCTACTGGGCCGGCGAGACGCTGAACGCGGTCACCGGCCAGGCCTTCCGGGGCCAGGAGGGAGCCGGCAAGACGGCCCGTCACGACTACGAGGCGTGGTTCGCCTCCGTCAGGAGCCGCCTGGTGTGCTACTCACCCTCGAAATCTCCGCGCCGCTCGCGGATTTCGCGATAGCGAGCGCCGAAGGCGCCACCGCCGCAGGCGGCGAGGAGATAGGGGTAGGGACGGTGGGTCGCCCCGCCGCCCCTCCCTCCGAACCGTGCGTGCGGATCTCCCGCACACGGCTCTCCGGTCGGTGGTCTTACCCTGTTGGGGATGGACGGAGCGCCACACGGGCTGCAACCAAGCTGAAGAACCCGTGGGCGGTGAAGTAGGCGTTCGGCCAGCGTTGATGGTCGCTTCCGCGTCCACGGCCTTTCCTCTTGCTGCGCCAGCGCAAGATGCTGCGTAGCCGCATTCGGATCCAGCCGTCGAGTCGCTGAAACGTCATCCTCTCCGAGTGCTTGAAGTACTCGAACCATCCGCGGAGCGTTCGGTTCACGTCCTGGATGATCTCTTCAAGGCTGCGGCCGTCCATGCGTCGCGTCTTGCTGCGGATCGTTTCCTGGAGTCGGTCCAGGCTCTTCTTCCGCGGCCATCTACGGTGCCCTTCGAAGTGATAACCCAGAAAGTCGAAGCCCTCGCTCTCGGCGTCGACCACTCTGGTCTTCGTCGGGTGCAGGGTCAACCCATGGGCTTCCACCCATTCGCGCATCTCCGTGAGCGCCTTTTCGGCCTCGGCTGAGGTTCGGCACTGGATCACCATGTCGTCCGCGTACCGCGTCATCTCGTATCCCCGGCTCGCCATCAGGTGGTCGAGACCGTTGAGGTAGATGTTGCTCAGCAGCGGACTGAGGACCGCTCCTTGCGGAGCGCCCTTCAGCGGCGTCCAAGCCTGAGCCCCCTCGAGAATGGACGCTTCGAGGTAGGCTTCGACCAACCCCAGCATACGGCTGTCAGCGACGCGCTTGCGGAGCTCGCCCATCAGGCCGGCGTGCGGGATCGTGTCGAAGTAGGCCTTCAGATCGATGTCTACGGTGTACCGGTATCCGCGCCGGATCAGGTCGTCCACCCGCCGCAGCGCGTCTTTGCACCCCTTGCCGGGGCGAAAGCCGTAGCTGTGCTCGGCGAACTCCTTCTCGAAGATCGGCTCCAGTACGTGACGGAGCGCCCCTTGGACCACCCGGTCGCGGACCGTGGGGACACCTCGGGCTCTCCCGTCAGCCCCGGGGCCCACCCCTCCGCGCGCGCCAGGCCTCCAGACGCGCCGAAGCCCAGGCGGCCTGCTCGCCGCCGAGCGGGGGGGGCGGCACATCCGCGCCGTAGTCGATGCCATCCTCGTACCGGCCGCGCTCGTAGCACCCGCGGAGGATCCCGGCAAGGTCGAGAGGGACGTCCTCGTGCGGCGGGCGGAGAGGAACGGCGACGACCGGGAGCGGCTCCTCGAGGCCGAACGGCCAGGCGAGCGCCCCGCTGCGACCCGGCCTGAGGAGCAGGACGCAGTAGTCGCACCGGTGCGCGATGCGCGGGGAGCGGACCCCGCCCCGCAGGAGATCGATCTCCAGCCAGTTCGCGCCGGCGGCGAGGATCTGCCCGCGCTTCGCCCCCAGCGCCTCCCGGCCGCGCGAGCCGCGGACCTTGTTCGCCGGCGAGAGGACCTCCAGAGCCGTGACCACCTCGCGGGACTTCGCGTCTCGGATCGAAAGGAAGCGGTCGCGGATCTCCTCGTCGATGTTCCCGGAGAGGATCACGGGAGCGGTGATGCGAGTCGCGCCACCCGGATCGACCCGGGAGTCTGCCGCGCCGGCCGGGCGGCTGACGATCACGTCGGGCACGAAAGAGGCGTACCCGGGATCCTCGTCCGGATCGGTCACGTAGACCCGCTCCTCGATGTCCACCCGGTAACGCGGAGACAGGGTCGCCGCGAGGTCGTCGCCGATCGCCGTCAGGAGGCGCGCGTGGACTCCCGGCCACCCGGCCAGGTCCTCGAGGAACGGGTCCATCCCGGGAAAGGGGGAAGCCATCGGTCACCTCCGGGACCCGATCATAGCAGACGCGACTCCGGTCACTTAACCGTGGCCCGATTCGGCGCGGGTCGGCCGGACCGCGGGCGGGGGGCGGACCGAACCCTCGGAAGGGTGAAGCCCCGGTCGGGAGGCCCGGGTGCGGTGGTGGAGTCCAGGGCACACCTCGTGCCCGAACGGTGACTTCGACGGGGCGGACGATCTCGCCGCGCGGGACGCCGGACCCGGCGAGGAGAAGCTCCCGCTCCAGCCCCGGCAGCGCCTCCGAGACGAGGGCCCGCGGCCGGATGGCGGTTGGAGCGTTCTGGAGCGGCCTGACGCCTATTCGATACCCAGGCGCGCGGCTTCCTCGGGCTCCTGCTTCTTCAGCAGTTCGAA
>JALOQY010000228.1 GCA_025459285.1 Planctomycetota bacterium
GTCACGCACCAAGTCGCCTATGAAGTGCGAGAGATGATCCGGCGGCACCAGGTCCTTTGGAGCCGGCGGAAAGAGGTTTCCCTGGCTCACGTCCCAGGGTCGGAAGGTCTTCTTCATACCATCTCAAAAGGAGACGCAGGGGCAGGTAGCCCGCGAAATCCGCAAAATCAGCAGCCTGTCGGGGCCAAGGACGATCTCTGCGGCGCGACCCCTTTCCCCGACAGGCTGCTAGCCGGCGCGGCGGTCAGGCGGGGAGGCCGAACTCGCGGGCGGCGAGGAGTTGGGGCTCGTCGAGGCTCAGGAAGCGGTCGAGGGGCGCCCCGGCGTTGAACCAGAGCGCGGTGCGCAGGTGGACGAGGTCGAGGGACGGCGGCGTCGAGACGACGGGGAACGCCATGCCGCGGCAGAGGTCGAGGGTCAGGTCGCGGAGCAGGAACAGCTCCACGTCCTCCTCGACCCGGCGGAGGAGCTTCTGGAGGACCGGAGGCGGGATCGTCCCCTCCCGGGAGAGCCGGACAAGCGTGCGGCCGGCCTCGAGGACCAGGAACGAACTCGAGAGGAGCTGCCCTCCGGCCATCGCCCGGGCGACGCGGCCGTGACCCGCCTCGCCGAGCAGGACGGCGAGGTAGGCCGACGTGTCGACGTAGACGCGCCGATCACTCATGGCCGCCCCGCCGGTCGTCGGCCAGCACCTCGAGATAGCGCCCGCGGCTGCCCTTCTCGGCGGCCGGGAGGACGCTCCCCTCGCCGAACCTCGCGCCTTGGTGGAGGTGGAGGTGCGCGGCCCCGCTGAGGATCGCCACCGGTCGACGGTGGCGGGTGACGAGGATCTGGCCGCCCTCCTCCACCTCCCCGATCAGGGCCGAAAGCGACTTTTTCAGGTCTCCAATCGATACCATTTTCATGGCAGAAGTGTACCATGACACGACCTGTTCGGGAGGAGGCCGCAGGTTGGCGGACCGTGGTACGATCCCCGTGTCGGGCATCGGGTGCGGGGCCCGGGCAACGGAGGCACGGTCCATGAAATCTCTCGTCGCGCTTCTCGGTCTCCTCGCGTCCCCGCTCCTCTCCTCCGGGGACCCGGGCGGCGCGCTGGACGTCCTGGTGGACCGTCTGGGGGCGGCCTCGCCGGTGGAGCGGCGGTGGGCGGAGCTCGACCTCGTCCTCCTCTGCCGGCCGGCCACGGACGAACTGCGGGCCGCCCTGCGCGACCGCGCCGCCCGGGCGCAGGGGCCGGCGAAGCGCTGCCTCGACCGCCAGCTCGCGTTCCTCGACGCCCCCGCGATCGCCGGCTTCGAGGACGTGCTGCTCCTCTTCGACGGCCTCGGGATGCCGCCGGCGGCCGGGAAGCCCTTCGTCCTCGTGAACACCGGCGGCTGGATGATCAGCGGTTCGGACGAGGACCGCACCCTCTCCTTCCACTACGCGCTCGGGTTCATGGTCGGGGAGGACGCCGAGTCGGTCAGCGTCCTCGACCGGAGCCTCGCCGTGGTGAAGTGCGCGAAGCACCCCGATCCGCCCCCGGATTGGGAGCACTTCCGGAAGGATCACCCGGAGGACCTGCCGCTCCCCGGGGAGAAGAAGGAGATCGACTTCGCGGAGTTCTGCCGGTCCTTCCTCTCCGGCGGGGTGAGGGACTACTTCGGGGCCTTCGACCACCTCGTCTCGGGAGGGCAGGAGCACCCCGTGGAAGCCGCCCTTTTCGGGTGTCTCGCCTTCGAGCGCGGCGACCCGGTCACCGCCGGGGCGCTCTTCGGGCTGGCCGAGGACTCCCTCGACGACTACCGCGAGCACCGCGGCTGGGGCTACGCCACGCTCGCCGACGCGGTGCGGGACAGCCTGGCCGACAACGTCCGCTGGCGGGCGATCAACGCGGCGAACGACGGCGGGGAGCGGAAGGAGCTCCGCGCGATGTGGGAGACCGTGGCGCGGACCCTCGTCCCCACCGACACGCCCGAGGCGGAGGAGATGCTGCGGCTCTACTCGCTCATGATCGAGGAGGACGCGGCGCGGCGGGAGCCTACCGCGGAGGAGGTGGCCGCGATGCCGCCGGCGCAGCAGGCGGAGCACTGGATCCACCGCCTGCGGGACCTCGCCGAGACCCAGTGCTCCCAGCCGGGTTCGTGCAGCGTGTTCGGCCCCTTCGGGATGGGGGTGGACGGCGAAGGGCAGGACTCCCACCCGGCGTTCCGCCTCCTTCGACTCGGCCCGGACGCGGTGCCGGCCCTCATCGAGCACCTCGACGACCCGCGCCCCACCCGCTGCATGGGCTTCTGGCGCAACTTCGCCCCGGCCTCGTACCACCTCCTCCGGGTCGGCGACGCCTGCGCGGAGATCCTGTCGCGCATCGCCGGCCGGTCCTTCTTCGTCCGCCGGTCAACGAATTCCTACATGCAGAAGGACGGCGAGACGGAAGCCGTGAAGAAGGAGGCGCTCGAATGGTGGAAGGAGTTCCGGGAGCAGGGCGAGGAGCGGATCCTCGCGCAGGGCGTGGCGTCGGGCGGGCGGGACGCCCCGGAGCAGGCGCGGAAGCTCCGGGAGAGGTACCCGGGCTCGGCCCTCGGGCCGATCGTCGCCGGGCTCCGCGCCGCCGCCGACGACTGGATCCGCGGGGCGCTCGTCCGTGAGCTGGGAGAGATCGAGGGCGAGGGGCCGCTCCCCGCACTGCGGGAGGGGCTTCTCGAGGGACCGGGCCTCGCGGTCCGCCTCGCCGCGGCGGAGGTCCTCTTCCGGCGGGGAAGTCCCGAGGCGCTGCCGGCGATGATCCGGGAGTGGACCTCGGGCTCCTCGGGCGGCGGACGGGACTCTGTCGGGAGACTGGTGCAGTTCCTGTTGCGGAGCGGCTCCGTGGAGGCGGTCCGCGCGCTCGCCGACGGTCTCGGGGAACGGAGGCCCGACGAGCGCTTCGAGGTGGTCGACGCGGTGGCCGACGTCCTCGATCCTCCCGGCGAGGTGCCGATCCTCTCCTCCGACGTCCTCCTCTCGATCGAGGACCTGCTGGTCGCCGCCCTCACCGACCGGCTCACCCGGTCGGGGTACTTCTCCCGGTACGGGACGAACCCGCGCACCTGTGACGCGGCGGCGGTCATCCTCTCCGGCCACTTCGGAGGGCGCTACGCCTTCGACCGGCGCGTCCCCGAGGAGGAGCGGGACGCGCGCATCGCCGGGATGATCGAGGCCTGGCGCGAGGCGCGCGGGATCCCGCCGCCCCCGCCGGCGGTGGCCCCCGTCCCGACGGAAGTCGTCGCGCCGCTCCTCGACCGTCTCGTCGGGGCGGCCGGCGAGGAGGAGCGCGCCGCGGCGGTCCGGGAGATCGAACCCCTCGGACTCGGCGCGCTCGGGGCGGTCGAGGGGGCCGCCGCCGGCCTTCCCGCCGACCATCCCGCCCGCCCGGCGCTCGCGGACCTCGCCCTCCGCCTCGCCCTCGTGGTCCGCGAGGTGCGCGCGGGCCGGCGGTCCCTCCCGCTCCCCGCGGATCTCGCCGTGAAGGCCGACGCCCTGCGCGGCCGGCCGCTCGCGCCGGAAGCGGTCCTCGACCTCGCCGCGTGGTGGCTCGGGAACGCGCCGGGTCCGGACCGGTCCTTCCTCTTCGAGGCGTCAAGGACTTCGGCCGCGGCCGGCGTCACGGTCGTCGTCTCGATCGAGACCGCCGACCCTGGCGAAGCGCCGGAAGCCGGCCGGGCGCGCTGCGAGAAGGACCTCCGCCTCGGGCCGGAGCGGGTCGAGGGCGCCGGTCACACGTGCCCGCTCGCGGCGAAGGACCACCTCCTCCCGGAGGAGGCCGTGCGAAAGGTCCTCTCCGGCGCGCCGGAGGTCCCCTTCCTCCTCCGCTTCGTCCTGACGGTCCACCGCCCCTGATCACAGCGCGGGCACGCCCGCAACCCTGTCGCGACGGGCGCGCCCGCGCTGTCTCATTTCTGCGGGGAGGCAGATCCTCCCCGCACCGGCCGCCTCGCGGCCTCCGCTGTCTCATTTCTGCGGGGAGGCAGATCCTCCCCGCACCGGCCGCCTCGCGGCCTCCCCTCCTCGCCGCCTGCGAAGGCGGGCGCCTCCGGCGCACGCTCTCGCGAAATCTGCGCACGGCGCGGAGATTCGAAGGGTGTCTAGTACAGCCGCGCGGAGCGGAGGCGCAGGGAGTTCAGGACCACGGTCACCGAGGAGAGGGCCATGGCACCGGCGGCGATCATGGGGTCGAGGATCCCCGTCGCGGCGAGGGGGAGCATGAGGACGTTGTAGCCGAACGCCCAGAAGAGATTCTCGCGGATCGTCCGGAGGGCCCGGCGGCCGAGGCGCAGGGCATCCACCGCGGCGAGGAGGCCCGGCCGCATGAGAGTCACGTCCCCGGCCTCGATCGCCACGTCCGTGCCGGTGCCCACGGCGATCCCCAGGTCGGCGGCGGCGAGCGCCGGGGCGTCGTTGATCCCGTCGCCCACCATCGCCACGCGGTACCCCTTTGCCCGGAGCGCCCGGACGTGGTCGGCTTTCTCCGCCGGGAGGACCTCGGCGCGGACCTCCTCGATCCCCACCTCCTCCGCCACCATCTCCGCGGAACTCCGCCGGTCGCCGGTCAGGAGCGCCGTACGCAGCCCGAGGGCGTGGAACGCGGCGACAGCCTCCTTCGCGTCGGGTTTCAGCGTGTCGGAGATGCCGAGAACGCCGAGGGCCGCGCCGCCCGCGGCCACGCACACCGGGGTCCTCCCCTTCGCGGCCAGTTCGTCGGCGAGCGGGTCGAGCGGCGCCGGATCGACACCGGCCTCTTCGAGGAACCGCCGGCTCCCGGCGAGGACGAGCCTTCCCTCCACGGTCCCCCGGACCCCGAGGCCGGCCTCGGCGCGGAAGTCGTCCACCGGGGCGGGCTTCGCTCCGCGGAGCATGCCGCCCATGAGGATCGCCTTCGCCACCGGGTGCTCCGACCACTTCTCCACCGACACGGCGAGTCGCAGGAGTTCCTTCGCTTCCACGCCGGGCAGGGGCGAGACGTCCGAGAGCGCCGGCACGCCGCGGGTCACCGTGCCGGTCTTGTCGAGAACGACGGTATCCACCCGCCCCGCCGCCTCCAGCGCCGGGGCGCTCCGGAAGAGCACGCCGATCCGTGCGCCGCGCCCGGCGGCGACGACCACCGCCGCCGGGGTGGCGAGGCCGAGGGCGCAGGGGCAGGCGACCACGAGCACCGCCACCGCCGCGGTGAGCGCGCCCTCGAAGGGCTTCCCGAGGAGGAGCCAGCCGGCGAGGGTGGCCCCGGCGATCAGGATCACGGCGGGGACGAACACCGCCGCCACCCGATCCGCGAGCCGCTGCACCGGGGCCTTCGTCGCCTGGGCCTCCCGCACGGTCCGGACGATCCGGGCGAGGGTCGTGCCCGCGCCGACCCGCGTCGCCTGCATGCGGAGTGCCCCGTCGCGGGCGATGGTCCCGCCGGTCACGGCCGCGCCGGGCCCCTTGTCGGCGGGCATCGGCTCGCCGGTGAGCATCGACTCGTCCACCGCGGCGCGGCCTTCCTTCACCAGGCCGTCCACGGGGATCCTCTCGCCGGGCCGCACGACGAGGAGATCCCCCGCCCGGACCTCGTCCACGCCCACCTCGACCTCCGCGCCGTCCCGGAGAAGTCGCGCCCGCGGCGGGGACAACTCGAGGAGCCTTCGCACCGCCTCGGAGGTCTTGCCCCGCGCGCGGGCCTCCAGCGTCCGGCCGAGCAGGACGAGCGCCGTGATCATCGTCGCGGAATCGAAGTAGACCGGCGCGCCGTGGCGGCCGAGGACGGTGACCGCCGCGCTGTAGAGGAAGGCCGCTCCCGTGCCCAGCGCGATGAGGGTGTTCATGTCCGACGTGCCGCGGAGGGCGAGTCGCGCCGCGCCGGAGTAGAAGCCGGCGCCGGGCCACGCGAGCGCGACGGCGGTGAGGAGGAGGCTCGCCCACCGGGAGGCCGGGCCGTCGAAGTGCATGGAGAGGACCATGACCGCCGTGGCGACGGCCGCCGCGACGAGGAACCGGAGGAGGAAGCCGCGCTCCTCGCCGCGGCCTGGCGTGACGGTCTCCTCTCCCTGCACCTCCGGCGCGCCGGGCCGGTGTACGCCGTATCCGAGGAGGCGGACCGCGGCGAGGAGCGCCTCCGGGTCGGCGCCCGCCGATTCCACCACCGCCTCCCCCGCGGCCAGGTTCACGCCCGCGGAGCGGACGCCCGGCACCGCGGCGAGCGCCCGCTCCACGCGGGCCACGCATGACGCGCAGTGCATGCCTTCGACGACGAGGATCATCCGCTCGGGGGGGCTGTCGACCATGCCGCAGATCCTCCGGTCCGCGCGCTCGTTCGCCTACAATCACACTCTTGTTCCTGGAGGGAGACCGATGAAGGATGCGAACTGGCGCGTTGCCATCTCCGGCGTCAAACCGGAGATCGACGCGGGGCGCTTCTCCGTGAAGCGGGTGGTCGGCGAGCGCGTGACCGTGTCCGCCGACCTCGTCGCCGACGGCCATGAAGTCGTCTCCGGCGACCTCTTGTGGCGGCGGGCGGGGGAGCGCAGGTGGCATCACGTCCCGCTCCTCGCGCTCGGGAACGATCGCTACGAGGCCGCGTTCACGGCGGAGGAACCGGGCGGATACGAATACACGCTCCGGGGCTACGTGGACGGGTTCAGGACCTGGCGGCGCGACCTCGAGAAGCGCCTCAACGCCGGCCAGGACGTGGGAGACGACCTGCTGCTCGGTTCGGAGGTCGTCTCCCGCGCGGCGGGCCGCGCCGGCAAGGCCGAGCGGTCGACGCTGGAGACGGCCGCCCGGCGCCTCCGCACTCCCGCGGCGGACCGGCTGACATTCGCCCTCTCCGAGGAGCTTCTCGCCCTCGTCGCGGAGTGGCCGGATCTGGAGGCGGCGACGACGTACGAGCGCACCCTCCGTGTCGTCGTGGACCGCGAACGGGCGGCGTTCTCGGCATGGTACGAGATCTTCCCCCGCTCCACCTCTCCCGAGCCGGGTCGGCCCGGGACGTTCCGCGACCTGATCGCGCGGCTGCCCTACGTGGCCGAACTGGGCTTCGACGTCGTCTATCTGCCCCCGATCCACCCGATCGGACGGGCCTTCCGCAAGGGGAAGAACAACGCGCTCGAAGCGCGGCCCGGCGAGCCCGGGAGCCCCTGGGCCATCGGTTCGGCGGAAGGGGGCCACACCGCGATCGATCCCGGGCTGGGCACCATCGGGGATTTCCGTGCCGTCCTCGCCCGTGCGAAGGAGCTGGGGATGGAGGTGGCGCTCGACCTGGCCTTCCAGTGCTCCCCCGACCACCCGCTGGTCCGCGAGCACCCGGAGTGGTTCCGCAAGCGGCCGGACGGATCCATCCAGTACGCGGAGAACCCCCCGAAGAAGTACCAGGACATCTACCCGCTGGACTTCGGCACGGCGGATCGCCCCGGCCTCTGGGCGGCCCTGCGGGAGATCGTCGTCCACTGGGTCCGCGAGGGTGTCCGGATCTTCCGGGTGGACAACCCGCACACCAAGTCGTTCGCATTCTGGGAATGGCTGATCTCGGATGTCCGGGCGTCCCATCCCGACGTGATCTTCCTCTCCGAGGCCTTCACCCGGCCGAAGCTGATGTACCACCTCGCGAAACTCGGCTTCACGCAGTCCTATACCTACTTCACGTGGCGCGAGAGCCGGATCGAGTTCACCGACTACCTGACCGAACTCACCCAGACCGAGGTGGCGGAGTTCTTCCGCCCGAACTTCTGGCCCAACACGCCCGACATCCTGCCGAAGCACCTGCACGGCGCCGGGCGCGGCGCGTTCCTCTCGAGGCTCGTGCTTGCCGCGACGCTCTCCTCGAGCTACGGCATCTACGGACCGGCCTTCGAGCTTCTGGAGAACGTCCCGCGCGAGCCCGGGAGCGAGGAGTACCTCGATTCCGAGAAGTACGAGGTCCGCTGCTGGGACCTCGACAAGCGGGGGAGCCTGCGCCACGAGATCGCGCTCCTGAACCGGATCCGCCGAGAGAACCCGGCTTTCCGGCGGAACCGGACGCTCCGCTTCCACGGCACCTCGAACGAGCAGATCCTCGCCTTCAGCAAGACCGACGACGACGGGCGGAACGCGATCCTCGTCTTCGTGAACCTCGAGCCGCAGTACGTGCACTCCTGTTTCTCGAACCTCTACCTGCCGGCCCTTTCGCTCCCGTGGGACCGGCCGTTCACGGTCCACGATCTGATCGACGACCGGCGCTACACCTGGCAGGGGCCGCGCAACTTCGTCGAGTTGAACCCCTCCCGGTTCCCGGCGCACGTCTTCCGGGTCGAGGTCTGACGTCGAGGTTCGGATGGCTCGCAAGACCGCATGGCCCGCGCTGGCCCTCCTGGCCTCCCTGCTCGCCGCCTGCCCCCGGCCCGCGGAGAAGTGGGATCCCGAGGAGAGGGTGACCTACGGTTCCGGCGGTGAGACCTTGCGGGGCTTCCTGGTCCGGGACGAGACACTCCCGGGGCGGCGCCCCGGGGTCCTCGTCGCCCACGACTGGTGGGGGCAGGACGAGTACGCACGCCGGCGGGCGAGGATGCTCGCGGACCTCGGCTACGTGGCGTTCGCCCTGGATCTCTTCGGGGAGGGACGGCAGGCCGGGAGCCCGGACGAGGCGATGAAGATGGCCTCGGAGGTCCTCGCGGACCCGGTGGCCGCCGTGGCCCGCTTTCGCGCCGGGTACGAATGGCTGAGGGCCCACGAGGCCTGCGACCCCGCGCGGATCGCCGCCATCGGCTACGGGTTCGGCGGGACGATGGTGATCCATGCGGCCCGGGCCGGGCTACCCCTCTCCGGGGTGGTGAGCTTCCATGGGAACCTGCGGCTCGCGGCGGGGGCTCCCGAAGGTCCGGTGACGGCGAAGATCCTCGTCTGCCACGGGGTGAGCGACATGTTCGTGCCGGTGGAAGAGGTCGAAGGGCTGCGGACCGCCCTGGCCGGGACAGCGGCCGACCTCCGGGTCATCGAATACCCCGGCGCGCAGCACTCGTTCACCGTTCCCGAGGCCAACGTGATCGCGAAGAAGTGGCGACTTCCCGTGGCCTACTTCCCCTCCATGGACCGGAAGTCCTGGCAGGACATGAAGGACTTCCTCGCCGAGGTTCTCCGCTAGCAGCCCGTCGCCAGGAGGCTTCCACCAGCGCGGAGGCTTACGCCGACGGGCTGCTGGCGCTCCGGCCGTTCCGAACGGAGACCCCGGTCGGCCGTCCGGGGGAATGGCGGCGGGGGGGCCTTCCTCCCGTATCGTCTCCCTGATGCTGGCCGGGGCGCACATGTCCATCGCCGGAGGGGTCCACCGCGCCGTCGAGCGTGCGGAGGGATACGGCATGACCGCCCTGCAGATCTTCACCCGCACGGCGCGCGCGTGGACGGCTCCCCCCATCCCGGAGGAAGAAGAGCGCCGGTTCCGCACGGGCCTCGCCGCCTCCGGGGTCCGGGCGGCGGTGGCCCATGCCACCTACCTCGCGAATCCGGCGTCTCCCGACGGTAATCTCCGCCGCCGCTCGGAGCGCGCGCTCGTGGAGGAACTCCTGCGCTGCGAGGCGCTCACCATCCCCTGGCTGATCCTCCATCCCGGCTCGGGGACGGGGAGCGGCGCGGCGGCCTCGGTCCGCCGGGCCGGACGGGTCCTCGCCCGCGTGCTCGCCGCCACGTCCGGCTGCACCGCGGGGCTCCTGGTGGAGAACACGGCGGGGCAGGGGGACTGCCTCGGGGCGGCCTTCGCGGAGGTCGGCGCCCTCCTCGCCGCGGCGGGGGATGTCGAGCGGCTGGGCGCCTGCCTCGACACCTGCCACGCGTTCGCGGCGGGGTACGACCTGCCCTCGGCCGCGGGCTTCGTGGCGGCGCGGGCGGAACTGGATCGCGAGGTCGGCCTGGCTCGCGTCCGCGCCGTCCACGTGAACGACTGCGTGGGGCCGCTCGGCTGCCGGGTGGACCGCCACGCCGGCCTCGGCCTCGGGACGATGGGACTCGGCGCCTTCCGGAGGATCGCGCGGGACAGGGTCCTCGGCCGTCTCCCGCTCATCCTCGAAACCCCGAAGGGCGAACTCGACGGCGAGGACCTCGACGCCCGCAACCTCCGCCTCCTCCGAAAATCCGGGAAGAATGACCCAGGGTCAGTTCTCCCGGGCGGGAAGAATGACCCAGGGTCGAGTTACCCGGATTTCGGGGGTGGGGCGTGAGCGCGCGGCCGTGGCGGTGGGTGCCGTCGCTCTACTTCGCGGAGGCGGTGCCCTACGTGATCGTGATGACCGTCTCGGTCATCCTCTACAAGCGCCTCGGCGTGGACAACTCGACGATCGCCTTCGCCACGAGCTGGCTCTATCTGCCGTGGGTGGTGAAGCCGCTGTGGAGCCCCTTCGTGGACCTCTTCGGCACGAAGCGCCGATGGATCACGGGGATGCAGCTCCCGCTGGGCGTCGCGCTGGCCCTCGTCGCCTTCGCGCTGCCGCTACCCGGCGCGTTCCCGCTGACTCTCGCCGTCTTCTGGCTCATGGCTTTCCTCTCGGCGACCCACGACATCGCCGCGGACGGCTTCTACCTGCTGGCCCTCGACGAAGGGAGCCAGGCGGCGTTCGTCGGCGTGCGGAGCACCTTCTATCGCATCGCCATGATCGCGGCGCAGGGGGCGCTCGTGTGGTTCGCCGGCCAGATCGAGACCGCGGGGCTCCTCGGGAGGGAGGCGGCGGACATCCGGCTGGCGTGGGGCCTCTCGTTCGGACTCCTGTCCGCCCTCTTCCTCGGTCTCTTCCTCTGGCACCGCTTCGCCCTGCCCCGGCCGGCGGCGGACGTGCCGGGACGGCGGCGTCCGGCCCGGGAGGTCCTGCGCGAGTTCGGCGCTGTCTTCGTCCGCTTCTTCGCGAAGCCCCGGATCGCCGTGGTGATCGCTTTCCTCCTGCTCTACCGCTTCTCCGAGGCCCAGCTCGTGAAGATGGTGTCGCCGTTCCTGCTCGACCCCCGCGCGGACGGCGGTCTCGGCCTATCCACGAAAGAGGTCGGACTCGCCTACGGCACGGTGGGCCTCGGCGCGCTCATGGCGGGCGGAATCCTGGGCGGCTGGGCCATCTCGCGGCGCGGACTCCGATTCTGGCTGTGGCCCATGGTGCTCGCCCTCAACGTGCCGAACCTGCTCTATCTGTGGCTCGCGCACGCGCCGCCGGACCGGTTCCTCGTGGTCTGCGCCTCCGTGGCGGCGGAGCAGTTCGGCTACGGCTTCGGCTTCACGGCCTACGTGATGTTCATGATCCTCGTCTCGGAGGGCGAGCATCGCACCGCCCACTACGCGCTCTGCACCGGCTTCATGGCCCTCGGCATGATGCTGCCGGGCATGTGGAGCGGCAGCCTCGAGGAGCGGATCGGCTACCCGCACTTCTTCCTCTGGGTGGCCGCCTCCGCGATCCCCTGCCTGCTCGTGACGACCCTCGTCCGGATCCCCCGGGGCTTCGGACGGAAAGGGGAGCTCCGAGAGCGTGAGCAATAATCCCGCGCGGCCTCGTTGTCGGCCCCGGCGCGGCCGGAGAGGTGTTCGGTGGGCGGGACCGACGCCCGCGCCGGGGCCGACA
>JALOQY010000229.1 GCA_025459285.1 Planctomycetota bacterium
CCGGAGATCCTCCGCCTCCGCGAGCCAGCCGCCGCGGTGCGGGCTCAGCACAACGTTGTCGAGGTCGCCGAAGGGGTGGTCGGCGGGCGGGGTGTTCGCCGGGTCGCCCTCCTTCCCGGGATAGCGGTACCAGACGTCGATCCCCGCGGAATGGAGGCGGCGGTCCCGGAGCGCCTCGTAGAGCGCCCGCTCCGAAACCACCGGCCCGCGCGCGACGTTCACCAGTACGGCGCGCGGGGGGAGCCGCGCGATCTCTGCCGCGCCGATCCGCCCGCGGGTCTCCTCGGTGAGCGGGGCGCAGACGATCAGGGCGGCGGCGCGGGGGAGCAGGTCGTCGAGGGACGACACGGGATGGACCGCGAAGCCGTCCTCGACCCGCGGCGCTTCGAGCCGACGGCGCACGCCGAGCACCTCCATGCCGAGGCCGGCGAGCGCCGCGGCCACCCGCCGCCCCACCGCTCCGAAGCCGTAGACGACGGCCGTGCGCGCGGCGAGCAGCACCGCGGGGTTCTCCCGCCCGCGGCCGGACCAGTGGCCCCGGCGGAGCCTCGCGTCCATGGGCAGGATCGCCTTCGCCGCGGCGAGGAGCAGCGCCACGGCCATCTCCGCGGTGACCGCCGCGTTGTGGTGGAGGTTGGCGGCGCGAAGGCCGGGCCGCTCGAGCAGCAGCGCCCGGGTGGCGGCGGGCAGCCCCGCGTAGGGCACGACCAGCCAGCGCAGCCGCCCGCAGGTGTCCAGTTCATCCCCCGACGGCACGCCGCAGACCAGCACATCGAGTTCCCCAGGCCGCTCCAGCACCTCCCCCACGGTCACCTCGACCCCCGCCGGAAGCCCCGCCCGAAGGCTCGCCAGATGTTCCGCCTCGACCGCCTGCTTCACATGGACCCGCATCGGGGACGTTGTAAACTTGTAAACTTTTCGCGACCACCATTCGCCGCGCCAAGCCGGAAAGACCGCGTCGCGGGGACGTTGGCGGATCGGGGACGTTGGTAACTTGTAAACTTTTCGCGGCCATCACTCGCCGCGTCAGGCAGGAAGGACCGGGTCCCGCCAGGATGAACTCCAGCGTCCCCAGCATCATGGAAGGCCCCTGCTGGCGGATCGCCCCAGTCGGGGACCTCCCGACTTTCTTCCGGGCCCTCCCCCTGCTGGTCCCGCCGGACGCCCTCCTGTGCCTCGCGGCCGGAGCGTGGGACCGCGGGATGCGTCTCTTCCTCGACCGCCATCGCGTCCCACCCCCCTCCGGACTGCGCCGCCCGCGCACGTTCCGGGGCGGAGTGGACCTGCCCGCGACGTCGGAGGTTCTCGCGGAACTCGCCGGGCTTTCGGAGCGCCGCGCGGAACCCGAGGTGGCCGGTGACATCGCGGTCTCCCACCTCGGGGGACAGGTCCTCGAGTGGTTCGACGTCCCCGACGACCCCTTCGCCGTCTCGCGATCGGTTCCCGTGGACCGGATCGCGACCTTCTGCCGGCAGGTCCGCGTGACGTTCGCAATGCCGTGACCCCTGGAGAGCGGCGGTCTCGCAACCCGTCGGGGCCGAGGGCGTTCTCAGTCATCTGCCCCGGTAATCTCGACGGCCAGCCGGGGGGGGGTCACCGATTTCCGCGGACTCCGGGGGACGCCGGGCGGGCCGCGTCCGCGTCAGTGTGCCTCGGGGACCCGGACGAAGACGCCGCCGTTCTCCGCGGCGAGCCGCTCGAGCACGGCCGGGTCGACATCGGTGTTCCCGATGGAGATGACGTGGAGCACGATCTTCGCGAACCGGTTCTTCTCCGCGATCCAGCTGAGGCAGAGGTCGGGGTCGATGATCTCCCCCTCGGTGGGCTTGCCGTCGGTCAGGAAGAAGACGGTGTCCGGCGTGTCGGCGAACGGCGCGGGCGGTTCGGCCCCGCCCTTGTCCTCGAAGACGAGGCGGAACGCGTCCACGTAGTTCGTGCGCCACGCCGGTCCGGCCCCGCCGGAGGGCGGCGCCTCCGCCGCGAGACGTGAGATCGCCGAGGAGACGTTGCCGGGGGTCGCCGGCACGAGGCCCCGCTCCCAGCGGCGGGCCGCGGTCCGGAAGAACACGAGGCCGATCCGGGCCCGGGGGTCGAGGGACCGGAGGCTCGCCTCCGCCTCCCGCGTCGCGATCTCGTACTTCGAGCCCTCCCCGGACCACGCGCGCCCGCTCTTCGCGAGCCACGCGGGGTCGATCCGGACCTGGTAGGCCATGGAGCCGGAGGTGTCGATGACGTACCCCACGGTGCGGGAGAAGACGCGAAGGCCATAGTAGGTGGGCGGTTCCTCCCCGTACTCGATGTCGCCCCGGGGGGGCGGGGGCTCCGCGGGACGCGGCGGCAACGCCCCGCCGCGCCGCGCCTTCTCCTTCTCGAACCACTTCCGCCAGTGCTCGGGGTCGCGTCCGAGGTCGTCCCGGGTGATCTTCCGGAGCGCGGCGTGGATGTCCTCGCGCACCCGGCCGGCTTCGATCTCCATCCGCGCGATGAGGGGCTCGACGGAGCGCATCTCCCCCAGTTCCCCGAGGCAGCCCGCGGCGGCCGAGCGGACCTGCCAGGCCCCGTCTCCCAGCGCGTCCTCCGCGGCGCCGGCGGCTGACGCGGCGCGCGGCCCGAACCTCGCGAGGGCGTCGAGGACCGCGACGCGAACTCGTCCCACCGGATCGTCGGCCCTTCGGACGAGGACGGGCAGAGAGGAGTCCAGGGCGAGGATCCCGAGCGCTCGGGCGACGTGGGCGCGCACGAGCCAGTGGCCGTCGGCCGCCACGGCCAGGAGGGCCGGCGCGGCCGCGGCCGCCGCGAGGTCGCCGAGGACGCGGGCGACGCCGGCGCGGGCGAGGCCCGACGACTCCGGCAGGCCGTGCTCCGCGAGCCACCGCGTGACCTCGGCGGACTTCGACCGGCCAAGCCCCGCAACGACCGTCTCCCGCACCGCTTCCGAGGGATGTGCCAGGAACGGGACGATGGTCGCGGCGGTGAGGGCGTCCTCCACCGCCCCGAGGCCCCGGATCCGCGAGGCGAGGAGCCCGGGGTCCGTCTCGGCGCGGATCGCCGCGCGCTCCTTCGCCCCGGAATCCTCCGGCGCCGCGGCGTCGAGTTCGGCGGGTGTCGGCGCGAGCGAAATCCGCTTCCCGAGGATCCGGTCGCGCCAGCGGGCCTCGAACTCCTCCGGCGTCACCCCGAGCGTCTTTCGCATCGCGGCGCGCACCTCGGTGCCCTCGCGGAGTTCCGCGAGGAACGAAACGAACCGCTCGCGGTCTTCGGACAGACCGAGGTCGAACCACGACCAGGCGCGGATGTTCATCTCCAGGTCGAGTCCGCCGAGGTCCTCCACGTCGAGGATCCGCTGGATCGGGTGCGCCTTCGGGCTGGTCGCGAAGACGACGCACTTCTCGGGCCACTTCTTCCCGCTGTGCGAGAGTTCGCTCCCCTCGCCGGTGCAGAAGTTCGCCATCTCCCGGAACTTCTCGGGGAGGCGGGAGAGCCAGTGGCCGGTGCCCTCGTACATCCACCTCGGGAGGTAGCGGTTGTTCCCCGTCACCTTCACCCAGCAGGAGACGAGGAGGTGTCCGATCAGGTGGCGCATCTGGAAGTGGAGCCACTCGTCCTCGCCGTACTTCTGACGGCTCAGGGCGCAGCCGTTCCAGGGATAGCCGCCGCCGATCCGGTCGATATCGCCGCCGTAGAAGAGTTCCGGCAGGGGCAGCCCGAAGTAGCGCGTCGCGAGTTCCTGCTTCGTCGCCTCGCTGTCGAGGAGGTAGACCGCCGACGGCCGCGGGAGGATGACCCGATCCCCGAAGACCGCGACGAAGTCCCGATACGCGATCTCCGCCCGCTGGGCGAAGAGGTGGGCGATCTCGTGCATCTCCATGATGCGCGGTGGCTTGCCCCGGGTGAGGACCTTGAGTCGCGGGATATCGGTGACGACGAGGAAGTGCGGGCTCTTCACGACGACGAAGCGCGCGCGCTCCCCGAGGATCTTCCTCTCCACGTCCATCTGGCGCTTGACGATGGCGAGCCCCTCCTCGTCCCAGGGCTTGCCGTCGGGACCGCAGAACGGACAGCACTCCGGGTGGGGACCGCGGCAGTCGCAACTCCCCGCGAGCCGCTCGCTGCAGGCCAGCTTCCACGACGCCCCGTGCCGCCGGAGGAAGCACTCCATCCGGTTGCTCGCCGCGCACCCGGGATCCCAGCCCTCCGGCAGGATCCTCGGGCAGCGGCCGGGGAACGCCCGGCAGAAGGCGCAGGAGCACGGGTCCTCCGGGGGCGGGAGAGGGCACCCGAGGAAGTGGTAGCAGGCGTTCCCTTCCCGGCACGTGCACTTCGGCGGATCAGCAGGCGCCGCCGTCGGCGCGACCAGGAGCAGGAGTGGCGCGAGGAGACGGATGGCTCGCATGGGACCCGATGATAGCCCGCATCGCCCTCGGCGCGGCGCGAAGCGCTGCCGGAGGACGGATCCCGGCGCTTCCCGGCCCCGCCCGGCACGCCCGGTCCGAGCCGTCAGATCCCCGCGCCGGAGTGGAAAAGGGCCTCCTCGGGCTCGCGCTGGGTGACGATGCTGCCCGGCGGGACGGACCTCGTGAGCCAGACGTTTCCGCCGATCACCGAGCCCCGGCCCACCACCACGCGGCCGAGGATCGTGGCGTTGGCGTAGACCACGACGCCCTCCTCGAGGATCGGGTGGCGCGGCACCCCCTTCACCAGACGGCCCTGCGCGTCGCGGGGGAAGCTCCGCGCGCCGAGCGTCACCCCCTGGCAGAGGCGCACGCGGTTGCCGATCACCGCGGTCTCGCCGATCACCACCCCGGTGCCGTGGTCGATGAAGAAGCCCTCCCCGATCGCCGCCCCGGGGTGGATGTCGATACCGGTGAGGGCGTGGGCCTCCTCGGTGATCATGCGCGGGATCAACGGGACACCGAGGACGAAGAGCTCGTGGGCGATGCGCTGGTACGTCACGGCCAGGAGCCCGGGGTAGCAGAAGACGACCTCGTCCGCGGAGGGCGCCGCGGGGTCCCCCTCGAACGCCGCCGTCACGTCGAGCACCGCGAGGCGCCGGAGTTCCGGCAGGCGGGCGAGAAAGCGGCCCACGGCGGCCTCCGTCTCCCCGGCGCAGTCGCGCGCGCACCCCGCCTCCTCCCGGCACGCGAAGCAGATGCCCCGCTTCACCTCCGTGAGCAGGGCCCGCCGGATCCGGGCGAGACCGGCGCCGATCGTGAGCTTCAGGCTTTCCGGCGTCACCTCGGGATCGCCGTGGTAGCCCGGAAAGAGGACCGCCCGCAGGTCGTCGAGGAGCTCGCGGACCTCACCGCGGCTCGGCAGGGGCTCGGCGCACGGCACGCGCCGCGCGTTCCACACGGGCGCCGCGTCGCCGCCGGCGAGGGCGGCGGCGATGGACTCGAGATCCGCTCCGACCTTCGGTCCAGCGCTCATGGCTTCCCTCCCGTCTCCGCCTCGAAGAGCCACGTGCTGAGGTATCGCTCTCCCGTGTCGCAGATCACGGTGACGACGAGCAGCCCCGCGTTCTCCGGGCGCCGGGCCACCGTGAGGGCGGCATGGACATTCGCCCCCGCGGAGATGCCGGCGAGGATCCCCTCCTCCCGCGCGAGGCGCCGCGCGGCCATCCCGGCGTCCTCCGCGGTGACCCGGATCACCTCGTCGAGGAGGTCCGTGCGGAGGACCGGCGGCACGAAGCCCGCGCCGATGCCCTGGATCCGGTGGGGTCCGGGCTTCCCGCCGGAGAGCACGGGCGAGTCGACGGGTTCCACGGCGATCGCCCGGAAGGAGGGCTTGCGCGCCTTGATGACCTCGGCGACGCCGGTGATGGTGCCGCCCGTCCCCACCCCCGCCACGAAGATGTCGGCCTCCCCGTCGGTGTCCCGCCAGATCTCCTCGGCGGTGGTCTTCCGGTGGAACTCGGGGTTCGCGGGGTTCTCGAACTGCTGGAGGACGAGGTAGCGGGAGTCGGCGGACGCCATCTCGTTCGCCTTGCGGATGGCCCCCGGCATCCCCTCGGCGCCGGGCGTCAGCACCAGTTCGGCACCCAGGGCCGCGAGCAGCCGGCGGCGCTCGACGCTCATGGTGTCCGGCATGACGAGCACGGTGCGGTACCCTTTCGCCGCAGCCGCGCCGGCCAGGGCGATCCCGGTGTTGCCGCTCGTGGGCTCCAGGATGACGCGCCCCTCCCGCAGGTGGCCGTCCCGCTCCGCGGCCTCGATCATGGCGAGGCCGATCCGGTCCTTCACGCTGCCGGTGGGATTCAGGTTCTCCATCTTCCCCACCACCTTCGCGGGCAGTCCGGCGTCGAGCTTCCCGAGGCGGACGAGGGGGGTGTTCCCGATGAGTCGGGTCATGTCTTCGGCGATGCGCATGTCGGCTCCTCTCCCCCCGGATCATGATACAGAGCCGGCGCGAGGTCTTTGAGAACCGGTCGCAGCCCTTCTCCGGGCCGGAGCCGGACGGTCAACGCACCGCCCACGTCCACCGTCACGTCGAACCCGTGGGGCAGGAAGACGAGGCCCAGCGCATCGGCGAGCGGTACGCCCGCGACGTCCGCCGTGAAGGTCCGGACCGCGCCCTTCCGGAAGCCGCCGGTGGTAGACTCCGGACATGGGCCGCAACGGTCTCGGCTTCCTCCTGGCCGCCCTGCTCCTCCCCCTCCCGGCGGCCCGCGCCGGGACCACGCCCCGCCTGGAACAGGTGCTCCTGCGGGTCGGTCACCGGGAGGCAAAGCCCCGCGAGATCGCCCCGGCGATCCCGGGCCGGATCGCGGCAGGGCCGGTGCGGCTCACGATCAGCGACGACTCGATCCTCGGCTTTCAGGACGCCTCGGGCCGGCCCGCGTGGACCACTGCGGTCCCCACCGGGACGCACCTCCGCTTCCTGGGTCACGACGGAGGGGAAACGGCGTTCTTCGGCCGCACGACGCGGGCGCAGGGGCGGGAGTACTTCGAGCCCGGGGACCAGGGCGAAGTGGAGAGGCTCTCGCTGGCTGATGGTCGGTGGCTCCTGTCGCTCCGCCCACCCGACGGCGGAGGAGTCGGGACCGCCGGAGCGGAGCGCGTCCGCGCGGTCCTGGTCCACGAGGGCCGGGTCATGGCGCTCGCCAGCACCGACCGAGTCTGGCGAGGGGGGCCCCATGAGCCCGGTCCCTGCTGGCGGATCACGTGCTTCGTGGGGCATGAGGTCGCGTGGTCACACACCTTCCCCCTGAGTTGGTTCCCGGGGAGAGAGCGCCTTGGCGTGCTCCCCTCCGGCCTCCTCGTCTGCGCCGGCCCCCGCGAAGACCTCCTCCTGCTCGACCCGGACACCGGTGCGACGATCGCCGCCATCGAGCGCGTCTGGGAGTTCCGGCGCCTCGCGAGCCTCCCATTCCGAAGCCGATCGGTCCTCGTGCGCACTCCGGAAACCGATCCCGGCCAAGGCGGCGAGTGGGAGCGCCAGGGTGGTCCGCAGTCGGCGCCGGCGCACATGCCCCGCCTGCTCGACGCCCCCGCGGTCCTCTTCCGCCCGGACGGTCGCGCCCGGGTCTTCGTACCGATGGGCCGGAGGACGGACGGGGCGTGGCAGGCCGGCCTCTGCGAATTGAACGATCGCCTGGAGCCGGTGGATGTCCTCGCGCTGCCGCCGGAGACCCGGGA
>JALOQY010000230.1 GCA_025459285.1 Planctomycetota bacterium
GTTACAAGAGCGACGGAGGGGCGCCGTGCCTCCTCGGCCTCGTCGCGGTGCCGGGAAAGCCACTCCGCGTCTGGCTGCGGCCGGACCGGGAGCCGGAGGGCCCCGACGCCTGGCTCACCCCGCGCCCCCACCCCTGGCTCACCGTGGAACGCGATCCGGCCGTCCCGAGGACGGCCGATGACCGGTCCCTCTACCGCGTCACCGAGGGCGCATGGATCGCCGAGCCGGACGACGACCGGATCCACTTCCCGGTCTCGCGCGTGGATCTCGCCACGGGCGCGGAGTCGACCCTCGACCTCGTGATCCCCTTCGAGGGCGGACCGGAGTACCCGCGGGACTGCGCCTTCTCCCTGCGCAGCCCGACGTTCGGGCCGCCGACCGACTACCGGGACGGGACGGGTTGCGCGCTCTCGGTGTACCACCTCGAGGTGACGAAAGAGGATCTCCGGATCTCCGTCCGCTGGCGCCGGGACCTGCACCTCGCGCTGGCCTTCCCGCTGGCCGACCTGCGGGGGGACTGATCAGTCCCGCCTCGGGCTATCCGCCGTTCGGTGCGCGGGCCACGAGGGCGTCGAACGCCGCCAGCCGCTCCGACTGCTCTGGCAGCCCGTCGCCGAGGGGCCTCCACGCGCATGAGGGCTCGCGCCGACGGGCTGCCAGCGCGGGACGCCGTGCGCAATGACCGCGATGCCCCGAGGACCATGCAGTCCACGCCGAGCGGCCGCGATGCAGCGGCGAGAGAGGCGAGGGCCTCCCTCACACCGGGCCCGGAGAGGTCAGCCACGAGTCACGTTCCGCAGACGGGCCCAGATCTCGTGGACGGCCAGGTCTTCCGGAGACGGATCCGCCACCCGTTCCCGATCGCCGAGGCCGGGCGCGAGGATCGCCAGGGACAGGGCGAGCCGCAGGGACTCGTCGGGGGCGATCGGGTGCGCCCGGATCCGGCGAGGATGGGAGCGATCTTGCGTCGCGGTGCCCGCGGCCGGATGATCGGCGGGCCTCGAAAGCGCCACCCCGGCGACGGGTCGCCGGAAGGAGGATCCGACTGGGTCTCTTCGCCCTCGCCGTCTTCGTGAGCGCCTTCCTGCTCTTCGCGGTGCAGCCGCTCATCGGCAAGACGATCCTCCCGTGGTTCGGCTCGACTCCGGGCGTCTGGACCACCTGCCTCCTCTTCTTCCAGACGCTCCTGCTCCTCGGCTACGCCTGGGCGCATCTCCTGACGAAGCTCCTCTCGCGCCGCGCACAGGTCATCGCGCACGGCACTCTCCTCGTCCTCTGCGTGCTCCTCCTGCCGATCGCCCCCGCGGAGTCGATGAAGCCCGCGCCGGGAGACGAACCGGTGACGGGGATCCTCCTCGTCCTGCTCCGATCCGTGGGCGGACCGTTCTTCCTGCTCGCCGCGACGGCGCCGCTCCTCCAGGCCTGGTTCGCGCGCACCGCCGCCGGCCGGTCGCCGTACCCGCTCTACGCCCTGTCGAACCTCGGCTCCTTTCTCGCGCTCTTCGCCTATCCGCTCGTGATCGAGCGGTTCCTGCGCCTCCGGACGCAGGCCGCGGGCTGGTCCCTCGGCTGGTTGCTCTTCGCCGCGGCGGTCCTCGCCTGCGCGCTGCGGTTCCTCCGGGCCCCGCCCGGCTCCGTGCCGGACGCCCGGGCGGAGAGCGCCGGCGCGGCGTGGCGGCCGGGTCCCGACACGCCGGCGTTCTGGGTCCTCCTGTCCGCGGCCGGGTCGGGGATTCTCGTCGCGACGACGAACCTCCTGTGTCTCGACATCGCGGCGATCCCGTTCCTGTGGGTCCTCCCGCTGGGGATCTACCTGCTGACGTTCGTCCTCTGCTTCGGGAGCGACCGCGTCTATGCCCGCCCGCTCTTCTGTGCGCTGCTCGCCGTGGCCCTTTGCGTCGCGGTCCGGGCCCTCTTCAAGGCCGAGGACTTCTCGATCGCCGCCCAGGTCGGCTCCGGGTGCCTCGCGCTCTTCTCCTGTGGGATGGCCTGCCACGGCGAGCTCGCGCGCCTGCGGCCCCCGCCCGAGCGGCTCACGGCCTTCTACCTTGCCGTCTCCTTCGGCGGCGCTCTGGGCGGCCTCTTCGTGGCGGTGGTGGCCCCGGCGATCTTCGCCGATTTCCGTGAGTACCACCTGCTGCTCCTCCTCTGCGCGGTCCTCGTCTTCGCGGCCGTGGCCCGGGACCGCGCTCCCGTCCGGCGGACTCCCGCCGGGACGCTGGCCGCGGCGGTGGCGTGGCTCGTGCTCGTGCTCGTCGCCGGCTTCGGCGTCTACACCTTCCTCGACGCCTCCCGCTGGCCCGAGTCGGGGGCGAGCGAGTACCGCCTCGAGCAGTTGAAGGCATACATCGCCCACAGCCGCATCCTCTTCGCCGCCGCGCCGATCCTCTTCTTCGCCGCCGTCGGCGGTTGGCGGCTGTTCGGCGCCGATGGCCGCCGGACCCTTCGCTCTCCGCGGGCCTGGGCCCGTGCCGGCCTGGCGCTGGCGGCTTCTGTCGGCCTCGTCGCCCTGGTGGGGATGCTCGGCTGGGCGGTCTCGGCGGGGCAGCAGGAACTGGTGGCGCAGGATCGTAATTTCTACGGCGTGCTGCGGGTGGACGACTACGGCACCGATCCGGTCCTGCGAAGCCTGACCCACGGCCGCATCGAGCACGGTTGCCAGGTCCTCTCCGAGGAGTGCCGCGCCTGGCCGATCACCTATTACCCGCCGGAGAGCGGCATCGGCCTCGCCCTGCGCCTGCATCCCGAGCGGGACGCGGAGGGCCGGCAGTTCCGCATCGGCGTCATCGGTCTCGGCACGGGGACGATCGCCGCCTACGCCAACGCCATCGTGGCCCCGAGCGACCGGGCGGGCATGATCGCGATCGCCTCCCGCCACGAGCCCGGAGACCACGTGGCGTTCTACGACATCAACCCCCTGGTGGTCGACTGGGCGCGTCGGTGGTTCACCTATCTCGCCGACGCCGAGGCGCGGGGCGCCGAAGTCGCCATCCACCTCGGGGACGCCCGGATCGTCCTCGAGCGGCAGATCGCCGAGGGAAGGCCACAGAACTTCGACGTCCTCGCGGTGGACGCGTTCAGCAGCGACGCCATCCCGATCCACCTCCTCACGGACGAGTGCTTCGCCCTCTACAAGCGCCACCTCGCGCCGGGCGGCATCCTGGCCATCCACGTCACGAACCGCCATCTGGAGTTGTCCTCGGTCGCGAGGCGCCTCGCGAGAGAGCACGATCTCGAGCCACGGTTCTTCGTGAAGAATGCCGACTCGGGCCGGTTCCTGAACCTCGCCCGCTGGGTGCTGGCCACCGACAACCTCGCGTTCCTGGAGGACCCCGGCGTGGCCAACGCGGTGGCCGAGTGGCCCGACACCGCGCCGCTGTGGACGGACGACTGGTCCTCGATCCTGCCTCTCCTCCGCCTGGACTGAGGGATTTTTGCTCACGCTCTGAGCCGTGTCACACCCCGGCGTTAGAGTTCCCGTCGCCCCGATGCCCGGGAAAGGAACTCTCGATGCGGGAGCGCGAATTCTGCGACGGCTGCCGGAACGGAGTCCGGAAGACCCCGGAGGCGCTCCGGGCCTGGCTCTCGGAGTGGAACATCCGGCCGGAACCCCTCGCGCACCAGCGCGCGATCCTCGACCACGTGGCGCGCTACATCGGCCGGTATGACGGCGCGGTCCTGGGCGGCTCGCCCGGCGGGAACCAGGTGGAGGTGCTCATGGTCCGCGCCACGAAGGAGCGGCCCTTCCACGCGCTCGTGACCTCCGGCGTGAGCCGCCACGCGATGGACCCGCCCGCGGGAGCGCCGCCGGGCCGGCCCCGGATCGAGTTCGTGCTGCTCCTGCCCCCGGAGTGGCGGATCGGCGCTGAGCTGTCGCGCTCGCCGAAGTGGACGTGGCCGTTCCGGCTCCTGATCGAGCTCGGGCGGACCATCCACCGGGAGCGGTGGTTCGTCTGGTGCCGCCACACCTATGAGGTCGGGGACGGTCCGCTCGTCGAGGGAACGAGCTTCCGGTCGCTCCTCTTCCATCACTCGTGCCTCCTCGATCCGGGCTTCAACGACCTCGAGCTGCCCGACGGGGAAGAGATCCACTTCCTCTCCCTGTGGCCCCTCCGCCCCGATGAACTGGCGTTCGGCCGACGATCGGGTCCCGACCGCCTCCTCGAACGCCTGGTGGGTGCCGGCGTGACGGACGTCCTCGATCCCGACCGCCCGAGCATCTTCCGTTTCGGCGCCGGACCGGCCCGCTCGTCCGGCGCCTTTCCTCCCGCGTCGTGATCGATCGCGGGCTTGACATGTGGAGCACATGTGACTATCCTGATCGCATGACCAGGATGGTCCAGATCCGGAATGTACCCGACGAGCTGCACCGGAAGTTCAAGGCCCGGGCGGCACTCGAGGGGCTGAGCCTTTCGGACTACCTGCTCCGGGAACTGCGGAGGCTCGCGGAACTCCCCACGATCGGAGAGCTTCGGGCCCGCTGGGCGGATCGGAAGACGGTGGTCCTGAAGAGCCCGCCCGCCCTGCTGATCCGCGAGGACCGGGACCGGCGATGATGGTCGCCGACGCCTCGGCCCTCGTCGAGATGCTCCTCGGCACGGAAGCGGGCCGGCGGATCGAGGAGCGACTGCTCGGTTCCGGCGAGCCCTTCCACGCTCCCCACCTGGTCGACCTGGAGGTGGCGTCGGCCATGCGGAAGCTCGTCCTTCGGCGGGAGGTTTCGCCGGACGCCGGTCTTTGCGCCCTCCGCGACCTCGCCGACCTGCCCCTCCTCCGAGTTCCCCACGAGCCGTTCCTCCCTCGCCTCTGGGCTCTCCGCGCCCGCTTCACCCCCTATGACGCGGCATACGTGGCGCTGGCCGAGGCCCTCCCCGCCGTGCTGGTCACCCGCGACGCGAAGCTCGCGAAGGCCGCCCGCCGCCTCGTCACGGTGGAACTCCTCTGAGAAAGGACCGGAGGCGGGCCGCGCACGGATCCGGGCGCTCGATCCACGGCCAGTGGCCGCAGTCCGGGAGGAGGTGGAATTCGGCGCGGGGGAGGCGCCGCGCGAGGTCCTCGACGAACCGGGCCGGCCGGGGATCGCCGGCGCCGTGGAGCAGGAGCGCCGGGGCGGGGATCGTGGCGACCGCCGCGCGGAACGCGGGGGTCACCGAGAGCGCCTCCCACTCCGCGCCGAGCGAGACGTTCACGGCGTCGCTCACCGGGTGGTCGGAGAAGTCGGGAACCCGGTCGAGGCAACACGGGTCGACGACGTCCGCGAGGCGGCTCAGTTCCCGCAGGCGCCGGCGCGCCCCGTCGGCGGCGGGGCCGGGGAGGGTGGGAAGGTCGGCCCGCAGTCGCGCGAACTCCTCCTGCTCCGCGCACGCCAGTCGCTCGAGCCGGCGCTCGACGTACTCCGCGTGCCACGCCGGATCGAGGCCGGTGCCGCTCACGTAGAGGAGCGCCCGGACGCGCGCGGGATGCGCGGCGGCGTACGCCAGCGCGAGGTTCGCTCCGAAGGAGTGGCCGCCGGCAATCCACGCCTCGATTCCGAGCGCGCGCCGCAGGGCATCGAGGTCGTCGAGCATCGCCGCCATCGTCACCGGGCCCTCGACCTCCGACCGTCCCGAGCCGCGCTGGTCATAGCGAAGGACCGTGAAGCGATCCTCGAGCATCGCCGCCAGCGAGCCCAGGTAGTCGTAAGCCCCCGGCCCCCCGTGGCAGAGCACGAGTGGCGGTCCGTCCCCCCGGCGAGCCGTCCAGAGCCGCCCGCCTGACACCGCCATGAACGCCGTCTGCTCCTCCATGGGTGTCAGCCCTCCACGGGCATCCCTCGCAGCGCACGCTTGCTGATCTTCCCCGAGCCGGTACGCGGCAGGGCATCGAGGAAGGTGACGATCCGCGGGACCTTGTAGCCGGCGAGAGACTCGCGACAGAAGGAGCGCAACTCCTCCGCGTCGAGCACGGTGCCGGCACGTGGCACGACGAAGGCCCGCACGACTTCGCCCCACACCGGGTCCGGGGCCGCCGCCACCGCCGCTTCCAGGATTCCCGGATGGCGGTAGAGGACGTTCTCCACCTCGATGGAGAAGACGTTCTCGCCACCGGTGAGGATCATGTCCTTCTTCCGGTCCACGATCTCCACGAAGCCCTCGCCATCGACCCTCGCGAGATCGCCGGTCCGGAGCCACCCCTCCCGGAACGCCGCCGCGGTCTCCTCCGGGCGGTTCCAGTAGCCGGGAGTCACCGTGGGGCCGCGGACCTCGATCTCCCCCACCGTGAGATCGTCCCGGGGGACCTCGTGGCCGGCTTCGTCCACGACCCGCAACTCGACTCCCCCGAAGGGCCGGCCGGTGCGCGCGATGAGTCGCAGGCGTTCCTCGTCCGGGAACTCCCGCTGCCGCGCGTCGAGGAGGCTCACCGTCAGATAGGGACTGGTCTCGGTCATCCCGTAGGTCTGGGCATAGCCGCAGCGGAAGGTCGTGACCGTCCGCCGCACCAGCGACGGCGCGATGGGCGAGCCCCCCGTGAGCAACAGGCGAAGACTCGCCGCGTCGATCTCCGCCGCGCGCGGGTGCGCGAGCATCCGGTTCAGCATCACCGGGATCAGGTTCGTGATCGTGATCCGCTCCCGATCGATCAGGTCGAGGGCGGCGGCCGGCTCGAAGTCCCGGAGGATCGCGTGGCGCCCTCCGGCGAGGGTGATGGCGAAGACGGCCCAGGCGTCCGCGAGGTGGAACATGGGTGCCACGTGGCCCCAGATGTCCGCGCGGGAGAGCGTGAGTTCCCGGACCGCCCACTCCGCGTGGACCGCCACGTTTCGCTCCGTGAGCATCACGCCCTTCGGCCGGCCGGTGGTGCCGCTCGTGTAGTAGAGGTGGGCGACGTCCGGAGGCCGCGTCGCGTGCGGCGGGGAAGGTCCCGGATCGGCGCGCGCCGCGGCCTCGAAACCGTCGTCCGGTCCCCCGATGAAGACCACCTCCCCGGGATCGGCGCCCGCCGCGCGCACGCCCGTGACCTTCTCCCGGAACTCCTCCGCCGCGAGGAGCAGGCGGGGACTCGCGTCACGGAGGATCGCGGCGAGTTCGGGTGGCGCGAGCCGGTGGTTCTGCGGCGCGAGGATCGCCCCGCATCGCGCCGCGGCGAAGTACGCCGTGAAGAACGCCTCGGAGTTGCGGTCGAGGATGGCCACCCGGTCGCCGGGTCGGACGCCGCGCCGGAGGAAGAAGGCCGTGACTCCTTCCGCCCGCCGCCGCGCCTCGCGGTACGTGAAGCGCCGCTCCCCGTCCGCGACGGCGACGCCCTCCGGATCCCGATCCGCCGCCCGTTCGAGGATCCGCCAGAGGCTCACGCCCGACCTGACTCGCCAGGGACCGGGTGTCGGGTGGTCACCGGCAGGCCCTCAGAGCGTGAGCAATAATCCCGCGCGGCCTCGTTGTCGGCCCCGGCGCGAGCCAGCCCGTGCCGGGAGTCGAAGCGCATCTGCGCGCCGGTGCCGACAACCCTCCGGGCCAGGCACGATGCGCTTCGCATCGCTGCCTTCGTGGGCCTCCGCGGCTCCGCCGCGGGAGCGGCGTCCGGGGGAGGCCGCGATCGGCCCACGCTCGTCGTCTTCGACCGTCGCGCCTCGTCCCGGCGCGGCTCGCGGGGGATGATTGCCCACGCTCTCAGGGCGGCGACGATGGCTTCGTTCGACAGGCGATGATGGCGGCGGGCGATCTCGAGCCGGCGCTCCCGCTCCTCGAAAGGCAGTTCCTGAAGCTCCCGCCAAGCGAACTCCATGAGCTGCCCGGTGGTCTTCCACCGCTCGGCGGGCTCCATCCGGCGCCAGGCCTCGAGCTGCTCCTCCGACCGCATGGGTCCATGATAGCAGCGGGGGCCCGCGACCTCGCGCTCCGGAAGATCCGCTCAGAGCGAGTTTCGGGGACCTGCCAGCGGGAACCGGTGGCCCCGCGATCCGGCGGGACGCGGTCGCCCGGTGTCGGCCTCTTGTCGGCACCGTCCGGAGGGCCTATCATCGTGGCATGAGCCGACACCCGCTCCTCGCCGCTCCCGCCCTCTTCGTCGCCCTCCTCGTCGTCGCGCCCGCCGCGGGGGAGGACCCGCCGCCCGCCACGGACTTCGCGGGAGGAAGCAACGCGTTCAGCGCCGGCCTCTTCCGGGCACTCGCCGAGGAGCCGGGGAACCTGTTCGTCTCGCCGTTCTCGGCCGCCGTCGCGCTCGCCATGGTTCGGGAGGGCGCCCGCGGGGAGACGGCGACGCAGATGGACGCCGTCCTCCACACCACGGGCCCCGCTGGAGAGGCCCTGGCCGTCCTCTCGAAAGCACTCGCGCCCGGGCTCATCCCCGAGGGGCGGGGGGAGGAGAGGACGGAGATACCGGCCTTCGCCCTCTCCATCGCGAACCGGGCCTGGGTGCAGGAGGGGCTGGCCATCGAGGCGGCGTACGAGAAGCGCCTCGCGGGGTGCTTCGAGGCCCCCGTCGGCCGCATCGACTTCCGTGAGACCGCGGCGGCACGCGCCGCCATCAACGACTGGGTCTTCGAGAAGACCGCGGAGCGGATCAAGGACATCGTGCCCGAGGGTCTCCCCACCGCGGACACGCTCCTCGCCCTCGCCAACGCCATCCACTTCAAGGCTTCCTGGGCCGAGCCCTTCGACGAGGAGTGGACGAAGGAGGGGCCTTTCACGCCCGCCGCCGGCGAGCCGGTGACGGCCCGCTTCATGAACCGCACGGCGCGCCTCTCCTACGCCGAGGCCGACGGAGCGCAGATCCTGGAGATCCCCTACCGGGGCGGCGAGACCTCCATGGTCGTTGTCCTCCCGAAGTCGAAGGACGGCCTGCCCGCCCTCATCGCCGCGCTGACCGGGGAACGCCTGAAGGGCTGGATCGACGCCCTCGCCGGAAAACGCGTGGCGGCGAGCCTCCCGAAGTTCACCTTCACCTCCTCCTTCGATCTGGGCGGACGGCTCGCCGCGCTCGGCATGAAGGACGCCTTCTCGGCGCGCGACGCCGACTTCACCGGGATCACGACCGCCGAGCCGCTCTTCATCGGCCCCGTCCTCCACAAGGCCTTCGTGGCGGTGGACGAGGCGGGCACCGAGGCGGCGGCGGCGACGGTGGTGATGATGCTCAAGGGCGCGGCGCCCCGGACCGAGGAGCCGACTCCCTTCGTCGCCGACCACCCATTCCTCTTCCTGATCCGCCACCGCGCGACGGGCGCGATCCTCTTCATCGGCCGCGTCGCCGACCCGACGAAGGGTTGAGTACCGTGGCCGGAGGCGGGCGGGAGAGGGGTTCGGCGAGCCTGCAGACGGGGATGCTCGCCGTCATCCTCCTCTTCGGGCCCTGCGGGCGGTCCTGCCTCCCGCCGCCGGAGAAGTACCCCCTCGACCGGAAGCACCTCCGGAGGACGATCGCCGAACTCCGGCTGAGCCGCCCGGACGAGGATGCGGGGCTCGTCCTCCGCGACGCATCCCTGTCGGGAGTCCGGGTGCGGGACCTGACCGACCAGGCGATCGAAGCCACCTCGCTCCGGTGGAGCGGGCAGTTCGAGATCCACGAAAACCCGGAGAGCATGGGCTTCTGGCTCGAGATCGTGTCGCCCGACGGCGACGTCACCGACATGAGCGGCAACTTCCGGCACCGCGGAGACGATGGGAGCGCACGCGCCTGTCGCGTCAACGACACGCTCGTCGACACCGTCGAGGAGTGGGTCCGCGAGGACGATCGCTGGTTCCGGCCCGCCGATCCCCTCCGGCTGACCTTCGGCCCGAAGAGCCCGTAGCCCCGCGAGGGGCTTCACGGGCAAAGGCGCTCCGTCATGCTTCAGTTCCGGGCCGCATGGAGTATCGGGATGTCGGGTGTCCGGCCGACGAGCGCGAGCCGGCACTTCCTCCGTCTCGTCGGTCGGACGTGCCGTGCCGCCGGGACCGCGTGCTACCGGTCGGCGAGCGTCTGCGGCTGGAGAGCGGAGACGCTTCGGATCCGCCGGCGAGTGCCAGAATCCCGGACGTCGCTCAGCGAAAGGACCCGGTCATGGCCCGTGCAACTCTGACTGCGACGCTGTGGAGGGAACGGGAGACCTACGTGTCCCTCTGTCCCGAACTGGACGTTTCCTCCTGCGGCGACACGCCGGATGAAGCGATCGAGATGCTCCGGGAGGCGGTCGAGCTGTATCTCGCCAACGCTCAGGCGCTCGGGATCTGGGAAGATGTCGCGGCCGCGATCAAGGGCAGGCAACGCTCCAGTACGACGATCGAGGTCACGACGCCTTGAGCCGGCCGCCATCCCTGTCCACACGAGAGGTGGCTGCGGCGCTGCGCTAAGCGGGGTTCGTTGATGCGCCGGTGCGAGGCAAGGGGAGCCACCACGCCATGGCCCGCGCGGATCCGGACGGCAAGGTCCACCTGGTGATCCTGCCGCAACGCCGCGACATCCCGGTGGGGACCCTCCGGGCGGTTCTCCGTCAGAGCGGCCTGAGAGCGTGAGCAATAATCCCCCGCGAGCCGCGCCGGGACGAGGCGCGAGCAGCGCAAGGAGCGAGGAGGACTCGACCTTGCGGAGCCGGTCGAAG
>JALOQY010000231.1 GCA_025459285.1 Planctomycetota bacterium
GTCGGTGAAGCCGCCCTGCACCTTCTCGACGAGGTCCGTTCCGCCCACGAAGTCGGCGCCCGCTTCCCGCGCCTTCTCCGCCGGCTCGCCCTCGGCGAAAACCGCCACCCGGACCTTGCGGCCGGTGCCGTGGGGCAGGACGACGGACCCGCGGACGATCTGATCGCCCTTCTTGGGGTCCACTCCAAGACGCATCGAAACCTCGACGGTCTCGTCGAACTTCGCGGTCTGCATCCCCCTCAGGAGCTTCACCGCCTCGGCAAGCCCGTACTTCCTGGTCTTGTCCACCTGGGCGCGTGCCGCCCGGTAGCGCTTCCCGTGCATGCTCATGTTTTCGCTCCCCAGTCGCCCTCCTCGGGCGACGGGTCCTTTCGCGACGGTTCCTAGCCTTCCACCACCTCGATCCCGCAGGATCGCGCGGTGCCTTCGACGATCCGCATGGCGGCCTCCACGGAGGCCGCGTTCAGATCCTTCCGCTTGAGTTCCGCGATTTCCCGGACCTGGGTCCGCGTGACCTTCCCCACCGACACTTCGTGTCCGGGCGTCGCCGCTCCCTTCGCGACCTCCGCCGCCTTCTTGACGAGGACGGCCGCCGGAGGGGACTTGATCACGAACTCGAAGGACTTGTCCTTGTAGACGTCGATGATCACGGGGAATACCATCCCCGCCTGCTTCTGGGTGCGTTCGTTGAACCGCTTGACGAACTCCCCGATATTCACGCCGTGCTGGCCCAGGGCGGGCCCCACCGGCGGCGCCGGCGTGGCCTGACCTCCGACCACCTGCAGCTTGATCTTCGCGATGATTTCCTTCGCCATGGACAACCTCCGAACCGGTCCGGACCAACCGGCTCACGCCGCCCTAGATGGGCTCCACCTGCCAGTACTCGAGTTCCACCGGGGTCGGCCGGGAGAAGATCGTGACCACGACGCGGACGATGCCCTTCTCTTCGTCCACGTCGTCCACGACCCCTTCGATCCCCGCGAACGGCCCCTCCTTGATCCGCACCGTCTCCCGCTTCTGGAAGTTGATCTTCAGCCGGGGAGCCTCGGCCTGCCGTTCCATGTCGCCGAGGAGTCGCTGCACCTCGTGCGGCTCCATCGGCGTGGGCCGCATGTGGGCCCCCACGAAATCGCCTACGCCCGGCGTATCCCGGATGAGGTAGACGGCTTCGTCCGAGTCCTCCATCTCGACCATCACGTAGCCCGGGAAGATCTTGCGCCGCGACACCCGTTTCTTCCCGCCCTTGATCTCGCTCACGGTCTCGGTGGGGACCAGCACGCGCACGATCAGGGACTCGGCGCCCGCCGCCGCGATCCTCTTGTCGAGGCTGCGGCGGACCTTCTCTTCCTTGCCGCTCTGCACCCGGATGACGAACCACTGCTTCGCCATCTCAGAAGCCTCCCGGGAACCACGCCGAGCCGAGCGCCAGGAGATCGACGGCATCCGCCGGCAAAGCTCCCGTGGCCGCCTCGGCGACCGGCGCGCGGTAGAACAGGAACCGGAGAAGCGAGTTCAGCACCACGTCGTAGAAGAACAGGAGGCCCATCAGGAAGAGCACGGTGATGACGACGATGACGGAGGAGTTCCACGCCTCCTGCCGCGAGGGCCAGGAGACCTTCCGCATCTCGGCTTCCGTCTCCACCAGCAGGTCCACGGAGCGTGGCCGGTTCATCAGCCATGCCACGCCGAAAGCGAGGGCCGCCACGGCGACCACCGCCACGATCATGGCGACGTCGATCGTCAACCCCAGGTGCGGCACGGTCACGAGGGTGGCGTTCGCCCAGTCGGAGCCCTGGAGGAGCTTCCACAGGGAGTACCCACCCCACGCGGCGAGGGCGAAACAGGAGAGCAGCGCGAGGATTCGCGCGAGAGACCCCTGGCCCTTCTTGTAGAATTCGAGGAACGGCATCGGTCACCCCGGATCGGGCGCTGAGACTGGCAGGCCAGGAGGGATTCGAACCCCCAACCCGCTGATTTGGAATCAGCTGCTCTACCAGTTCGAGCTACTGGCCTGCAGTGCTCCTGACCACCACCGGCCCACGCGACCGGGAAGACCCGGCCACCGCCGGTGGGCTACTTCTTCTTCTCCTTGTGCACCTTGTGCAGCCGGCACCTCGGACAGAACTTCTTCAGCTCCAGCTTGGTGGTGGCTCCCTTGAGCTTCTTCGAGGTGCGATAGTTGCGGCTGCCGCAGCCTTCGCACTCCATGCTCACATAGTCCCGGGCATCGGCTCTGGCCATCCGAACCTCCGAAGGCTCACCGGGTCCGACGCGTCAGCGTACCGCGCGACAGCCCCGGGGCCGCTCCTCTACTCCGTGATCTTCGCCACCACGCCGGAGGCCACCGTCCGGCCGCCTTCACGCACCGCGAACCGAAGCCCCTCGAACATGGCGATCGGGGTCCCCAGCTCGACGTCGATGGAAACGTTGTCGCCGGGCATGACCATCTCGGTGCCTTGCGGCAGCTGGACGGTCCCGGTGACGTCCGTCGTCCGGAAGTAGAACTGCGGGCGATACCCGGTGAAGAACGGGCTGTGCCGGCCGCCTTCCTCCTTCGAGAGGACGTAGATTTCGCCGTGGAACTTCGTGTGCGGGTTGATCGACTTCGGCGCCGCGACGACCATCCCGCGCTCGACATCTTCCTTCTTGATCCCGCGCAGGAGGACGCCGACGTTGTCGCCGGCCTCGCCACTGTCGAGGGTCTTGTTGAACATCTCGACGCCGGTGCAGACCGTCTTGCGGGTCTCGCGCAGACCGACGATCTCCACCTCCTCGCCCATCTTGACCTTGCCCTGCTCGATCCGGCCCGTCACCACGGTGCCGCGACCGGAGATCGAGAAGACGTCCTCGATGGGCAGCAGGAAGGGCTTGTCCTTCTCGCGCTTCGGCTCGGGGATGTGCTCGTCGATCGTCGCCAGCAGCTTGACGATCGGACCGCACACCGGACACTCATCCTTGCCGCAGCCGCACTCGATCGCCTTCAGCGCCGAGCCGCGGACGATCGCCGTCTTGTCGCCCGGGAAGTCGTACTCCGACAGGAGCTCACGCAGCTCGAGCTCGACGAGTTCCAGGAGTTCGGGGTCGTCGACGGTGTCCACCTTGTTCAGGAAGATCACGATCGCCGGAACACCCACCTGGCGAGCCAGGAGCACGTGCTCGCGCGTCTGCGGCATCGGACCGTCGTCCGCCGCGACCACGAGGATCGCGCCGTCCATCTGGGCGGCGCCGGTGATCATGTTCTTGACGTAGTCCTGGTGTCCCGGGCAGTCCACGTGGGCATAGTGCCGCTTGCCCGAGCTGTATTCCACGTGCGAGGACGAGATCGTGAGGATCTTCGTCTCGTCGCGCCGGCCCTGCGACTCCGACGCCTTGGCCACCTCGTCGTAGGAGACGTACTTTCCCCAGCCCCGGGACGCCGCCACCTTCGTCAACGCCGCCGTCAGCGTCGTCTTGCCGTGGTCGATGTGCCCGATCGTCCCCACGTTCACGTGGGGCTTGTCCCTTACGAACGTCTCCTTGGCCATTACGGTCTCCTGTGTCCGCCTCTCGGCCTGGCCGAGAGCTCGTCGTCACCGCTTCTGATGGAGCTGCTGATGGGATTCGAACCCATGACCTCGTCCTTACCAAGGACGTGCTCTACCGACTGAGCCACAGCAGCCCCGATGTCCTGTCCGTCCTTCCGGCCTGCCGCCCGTGAGTCTGGAGCGGGCGAAGGGAATCGAACCCTCATAACCGGCTTGGAAGGCCGGCGCTCTACCATTGAGCTACGCCCGCTGAGCCTTCACCGGCCGAAGCCGCCGTGTTCCGTTCGGCAGGGGACCCTTCGCAGGCATCCGTCCGGACGGGGACACGAGTCGGGTTCGCTCGTAAACCGTCGATTATAGACCACGCCCCCTGACGGTCAATTCTTTTCTCGAACCGACTTCCGGACCCCGGCGGATGCAAACCGACCCGCGGCACCCGGGCCCGGCCAGGGGAGGTGGTGGAGGGGGGAGGATTCGAACCTCCGAAGGCATCGCCAACAGATTTACAGTCTGTCCCGTTTGACCACTTCGGTACCCCTCCACGGGGTGCCTTCGACGCCTGCCACCGGCGGGAGCTGGCGGTGGGATTCGAACCCACGACCTTCGGTTTACAAAACCGATGCTCTACCGGTTGAGCTACGCCAGCAGGTGCTGCCGGCCGGCGGGCGCATCCATGCGGAGGGCCGCACGGACTCGGCGCGGGATCTTACCGGACCATCGGACACGCGGAGCGAAAAAACACGCCGGCCCGGCCTCCCGCCCCGTCCCGCCGCGCTGACCGGGGAGAGCCGATCCACCTGGCAGCCCGTCGCCCGAGCGGCTTCCCCGCGGCTGAGGGCTCACGGCGACGGGCTGCCAGCCGGGGGAGCCGGTGGAAAGAGCGCCTCCGCCGCGCGGAGATGGGCCTCGAGGTTGCGGCGGACCTCGGCGAGGCTGTCGCCGCCGGTCTTCGCGAGCAGGGCGTCGGCGAGGATGAGCGAGACCACGGCCTCCCCCACCACGCTCGCCGCCGGCACCGCCGTCACGTCGGAGCGCTCCGTGGCGCCGGTGGCGACCGCCCCCGTCCTCGCGTCCACGGTCGGCAGGCCACGCATGAGCGTGGAGAGCGGCTTCATGGCGCCCCGCACGATCACCGGTTCGCCATTGGTGATCCCGCCTTCGATGCCGCCCGCCCGGTTGGAGGCCCGCCGGGGGCGCCCCGTCCCCGGCACGATCGGATCGTGGACCTCGGACCCCCGGCGCGCGGCGGCCTCGAACCCGAGGCCGATCTCCACCCCCTTCACCGCGGGGATCGACATGACCGCCGCGGCCAGCCGGGCGTCGAGGCGGGCGTCGTGGCTGGCACAGGTCCCGAGGCCCGGCGGCACGCCGAAAGCCCGGACCTCGAACACTCCGCCCAGGGTGTCGCCGGCGGCGCGCGCCGCGTCCACCGCGGCCCTCATCTCCTCGTCCGCTGCGGGGTCCGGGCTGAAGAAGGGCGACGCGTCCCGAAGCCTCCGCAACTCCCCGGGCTCCTCGGAGACCGTCCCGACACGGATCGGCCCCAGCGCCCGGACGAATCCGAGCACCTCGACACCGAAGGTCAGGAGGAACTGCGCGGCCACCGCGCCCGCCGCCACGCGCGCCGCGGTCTCCCGGGCGCTGGCCCGCTCCAGGACCTCGCGGGCGTCGCGGGTGCCGTACTTCATCATCCCCGCGAGGTCGGCGTGGCCGGGCCGGGGGCGCGTTACCTCCGGGGCGGTGTCGATCCGGTGGTCCCGGTTGCGGACCCGCAGCAGGAGGGGGCTCCCGAGCGTCTTCCCGCGGATGAGCCCTGCCTCCACCTCGACGCGGTCCTCCTCGATCGTCATCCGGCCGCCCCGACCGTAACCGCCCTGCCGGCGGGTCAGCATGGCGTCGATGGCGCCGACATCCAGGACCAGGCCCGCCGGCAGCCCGATGAGCATCGCCGTCATGGCCACCCCGTGGCTCTCTCCCGCGGTCGTGAGCATGAGCCCCATGGTCGCCCCCTCACACCCCCGACGGTCGGATGTCCCGCGCCACGGTTTTCTCGCCGTCGAAGGTCAACAGGCGCCCCGCCCCGTCCAGGATCGTCTCGATGTTCACCGGGCGTCGCCAGACGAAGTAGAGGTTGCGCAGGGTCTCATGCGCCCAGTCCAGCTTGAGATCCCGGCCCTCGTGACGATGCACGAGGTACAGCTCGCCCCGGTTCGCATGGTTGGCGTCCACCACCTCGATGATCGGCTGGCCGCGGTTCGTGAGAGCCGAAAGCAGTTCCGCCTTCACGGCGCGGAAATCCCGGCCGGCCACCTCCGACTGCCCCGTGCGCTCGTTCCTCTGGTGGACGAAGAGCTTCTGCGCCTCGCAGAATTCCTCGGTGAGGAAGCTGTCGATGAAGGTCACGTCGTTGTGGATCTTCCGCACCTCGAAGATCTTCGCCCGGCCGAGCGAGGCCCCGGTGTCCCAGCTCATCTTCTTCTCGTGGTCGTCCTCTTCCTCCCACTCCTTGCCGAACCTCCCCCGGTTCCACCGGTCCTCGATGTCGCGGTACAGCTCGATCCCGAGCTTGTAGGGGTTGATGGACCCCGGCCGGGTCGCGAGCGTCCCGGAATGGCGATCCGCGAAGTCCACGATCTCCGCGTCGGTGAGCGCGCGCTCGGTCATGATCCGGCTGTGCCAGTAGCTGGCCCAACCCTCGTTCATGATCTTCGTCATGGCCTGGGGCGCGAAGTAGACGGCCTCCTCGCGGACGATCGTCAGGATGTCGCGCTCCCAGCGGGCGAGGGGCGCGTTTTCGATCAGGAAGGCGAGGACGTCCCGCACGGGCTCCGCCGGGAACCGCTTCTTCCGCTGTACCGCCTCCTCGATCTTCTTCCGCTGCGCCTCGATGTAGCCCGGGGGGTTGAGGAAACGGTCCATGTACTCGCGACCGGGAATGCGGTGGACCTTCGAGGAGGCTTCGAGTTCCTCCTGCTCGATCTCATCCTCCGTGGAGGGCCGTGCGCGGACGATCGCCTTGCCGTGGACGTCGATGAGGTTCTCGAGGGACAGGCAGGCGTCGAGGAATGCCTCGACCCGCTCGTGGCCGAACCGGTCCACCATCCGGCGGATCCTCGTCCCGTGGTTCGCCATCTGGTCCATCATCTTGCGGTTCGTTCCGGCGAACCACATGTTGTTCTTGAAGAAGTCGGAGTGGCCGTAGACGTGGGCCATCACCAGCTTCTGATCGAGGAAGCTGTTGGACTTCATCAGGTACGCGTAGCACGGGTCGTTGTTGATCACAAGCTCGTAGATCTTGGAGAGCCCGTACTGGTACCCCTTCATCATCTCCTCGTGCTGCATCCCGAACCGCCAGTGGGGATAGCGCGTCGGGAAGCCGCCGTAGGAGGCGATCTCGTTCAGCTGGTCGAAGTCGAGGACCTCGAAGTATGTCTCGAAGAAGTCGAGGCCGAAGTCCAGTGCGTGCTGCCGGATGGCGTCCCGGGCGGCGAGGAGCTCTTCCGAGAGGTTCACGGCTCACCTCCCCTTCCCGAGAAAGGTGCGGATGGCGTCCACGATCGAATCCCGATCCGGGATGTCCGCCGTGACGAGCCACTCCACGGCGCGGTCGCCGGCGAAGTGCTCGTCCAGCTCCGGCTTGAACTGCCCCGATCCGTAGGCGCTCTTCACCTGCCCGTAGCAGAAGAGGTTCGAGATCGGCAGGAGCCTCTCCTCCAGCAGCCGGATGCAGTACTCCGTGTCGCCGCCGGACCAGTTGTCACCGTCGGAGAAGTGGAAGGGGTAGAGGTTCCAGTCGCTCGGCGGGTAGTCCTTCCGGATGATCGCGTCGGCCAGTTCGAAGGCCGAGGAGATCTTGGTCCCGCCGGATTCCTTCAGGTGGAAGAACGCATGCTGGTCCACCTCCTTGGCCGTGGCGTCGTGGACGATGTAACGGACGTCGAGGTTGCGGTAGTGGGCCCGGATCCAGGTGTCGATCCAGAAGGCCGTTAGCGGCGGTCCTCCCGCTCCGGGATCACGAGAGGGTTCTCCGGGTCGTAGGTCCCGGACATGAGCTGGCGCTTCAAGGCCTGCTTGTAGGTCCGCTTGAAATGCCGGAGGCTCTCCGGCCCGCTGCGGCGGATGCTCTTCAGCCGGTGGACGTCGGCCGTCACCTGCCGCCGGCCCCGGGGCTCGATCCGCGGCAGTTCCAGCTCCTCGCCCAGGATCCTCGCCAGCTCTTCGAGGCTGACTTCCGCCTCGAGGATGTGCTCTCCGGGGGTGTCCCCCGCCTCGCCGCCGCCCTCGCCTTCGTCGATCGGAGTCCCGGGTTCGCCGCCGCCCTGTCCGACGCCCCGGCCCCGGTTGCTCCCGTAGGCGAAGCGCGGGAGCTGGATCTGGGGCAGGGGAATCGAGACGGTCCTCCCTCCGGAGCGGCCGATCAGCTCGCCGCGGCTGATGAACTTCCGGAGGTTCTTCCGGATCGTGCCCTTCACGATCTGGCGGAAGCGGCCCACGTCCTGGTCGATCTTGCGGACCACGTCACGACTCCTCGCGAACGTCCCCGCGGGCGAAGATCGAGGCGACGAAGTTCAGGATGTCCGTCGCGCACACGTCGCAGTAGCCGTAGTTCCGCTTGAGGCGCCCCTTCACCACGTCGATCTTCTCCTGGGTATCCCGGTCCACCACGGTGGAGACGATCGAGGTCAGCTTGATGGAGTCCTTCTGGTCCTCGAAGAGCTTGAGCTCCAGCGCCCGCTGCAGCCGCTCATTCGTCCGGAAGCTGAAGGTCTTGCCCTCGACGGCGAGGGCCCCGATGTAGTTCATGATCTCGCGCCGGAAGTCGTCCTTCCGGGATTCCGCGATGTCGATCTTCGTCTCGATGGAGCGCATGAGGCGCTCGTCCGGTTCCTCGAGCTGGCCGGTGTAGCGGTTCTTGATCCGCTCCCGCTGGGTGTAAGCCTTCACGTTGTCGATGTAGTTCGCGCAGAGCCTCCCGATGGCCTCCTCGTCGGCGGAGATCGCCCGCTGGACCTCGTTCTTGATGACCTCCTCGTACTCCTGCCGCACGAGGCCGAGCCGCTCCCGGTCCTTCTTCTTCAGTTCCTCGGAGGTGATGAGCGAATGGTGGTCGAGGCCCGATTCGAGCTCGTTCAGGACCATGAAGGGGTTGATGCACGTCAGCGACTCGTCCTTCACGAGGGCGTTGCTGATCTTGTCCTGGATGTACCGGGGACTGATCCCGTCCATGCCCTCGCGCGGGGTGTCTTCCTTCAGTTCCTTGATGTTGTCCTCGGTGTAGCCGGGGAGGGTCTTGCCGTTGTAGAGCTTGAGCTTCTGCATCAGCGTGAGGTTCTGCGGCTTCGGCTCCTCGAGCCGCGTGAGCGTGGCCCACATCGCGGCCATCTCGATGGTGTGCGGAGCGATGTGCTTGCCGTGGACCGTCTTCTGGCTGAAGCTCTTCCGGTAGATCTGGATCTCGTCGTCCAGTTCGAGGTTGTAGGGGATGTCGATCTTCACGGTCCGGTCCCGGAAGGCCTCCATCAGCTCGTTGTTCTGCAGCTTCCGGTACTCCGGTTCGTTCGTGTGGCCGATGATCACCTCGTCGATGTCGGTCTGGGCGAACTTCTTGGGCTTGATCACGTGCTCCTGCGTGGCGCTCAGGAGGTCGTAGAGGAAGGCCACGTCGAGCTTCAGGATCTCGATGAACTCGATCAAGCCGCGGTTGGCGACGTTGAACTCGCCGTCGAAGTTGAACGCGCGAGGATCGGAGTCCGACCCGTACTCGGCGATCTTCCGGTAGTTGATGTCCCCGGTCAGCTCCGTGGAGTCCTGGTTCTTCTCGTCCTTCGGCTGGAAGGTCCCGATACCGACGCGGTCCTTCTCCGAGAGCAGGAGGCGCCGGACCCGGACGTGGGACTCCATCACCCGCCGCCAGTCCCCCTCGTAGCGACCGAGAAGCTGCCGCAGGTACATGCGGCAGGCCGGACAGACGTCACCCGACACCCGCAGGCGGTACGGCAGCTCGACCCGCTTGTTCAGTTCGGCGAGAATCGCGTCCCGCTGGGCCGGCGGCACGAGCTTGAACGGCTCCTCGTGCATCGG
>JALOQY010000232.1 GCA_025459285.1 Planctomycetota bacterium
GTTCCGCGCGATGAACCGCGCATGACCGGCGTCGTCGTCCCGGGTCGATTGCCGCCGGGAGTACCGGTCTTCGTGGGGGCGACCATCTCCGGCCCGCCAGGCCTGGCTCTCCTCGTCGAATTGCGGATCGACGGGCATTCCACGACGAGTCGTGGGCTGGTCATCTCTGCTTCCGGGCGGACTTCCCTGGCCCTTTCCGTCGCTCCCCCGGCTCCGGGTTGGCACGAGGTGGTCGTGGCCCTGCGTGGCGCACCGGGAGCGCCGGAGAACGACGTCGCCGCCGCCGGGGTGCTGGTGGGAGGGCCGCCGCGGGTCCGCATCGTGAACGCCCCGGCCTTTGCCCGGGAACTCCGGACTCTGGGCTATGACGTGGGGGAAGGTGCCGCAGACGAACCACTCGGGAACCTCGATCTGCTCGTGCTGCGGAATGTGCCGGTGACGCAGTTCGAGCGGTCCGGCGCCGCGGTGCGGGAGTATGTGGAGGCGGGAGGAGGACTCCTCGTGCTCGGTGGTCCGCGGAGTTTCGGGCCGGGGGGCTACTCCGGGAGACCGGTGGAGGATGCGCTGCCGGTGCGGGGCGATCCTGCCCGCGACGGCCTCCTCGCGGTGGTCCTGCTCGACTGCTCCGGCACGATGCGGGAGTCTTTCTCCAATTCCCCGGGAGCGAAGCTGGACGCCGCGCGGAGTGCCGTGGCGAAGCTGCTCTCGAGTCTGCCGGACGACGCGGACTTCCTCTTCGTGCCCTTCACTGCCGGACCGCTCGCCGACGGCCTCCCCCTGTCCCTCCGTGAACCGGGCGGGCGCGAGAGGGCGGCCGCGCTCATCGCCGCGGCGCGGGAGGCTCGCGGCGGCACCGCGATCGCTCCGCCTCTGCGGATGGCCGGAGCCGTGGCGCGGGAAGTCGCGGCGACACGCCCGCTCCGCCGTACCCTCGTCATCCTCGTCACCGACGGACGGCTGGAGGAGGAGACTGCTGACGAGGTGCTCGATGCCGCCCTTTCGCTGCGGCGGGCGGGGGCGAGGCTGGAGGTCCTGTCCGTGGGGGCCGACGCCGACCGGGGGTTCCTGTCCCGCCTGGCCGACTCCGCGGGGCGGGTGGTGGAAGTGGAGTCGGACGGTGGGCTCAGGGACGCGTTCCTCGACGCGCTGCTCTCGGCGGAGGGCGAGGGAATGATCCTGTCCGGGACGCTTCATGCCCGGCGCGGACCGGGCCGGGATCCGGAGGAGCCGGCAATCCTCCCCGCGGTCTCCGGCATGGTCCGGACCTGGGCCCGGGCGGCGGCCGAAGTGCCGTGGGTCGCGGGTGACGACATACCGCTCGTTGCACACGGGCGGTTCGGTCTGGGACGCTCCGCGGTGGTCACCACCGACCCCTGCGGCGACTGGGCGCCCGGGTGGGCCGGCTCGGGTCTGCTCTCGGCGCTCGCCGACCTGGTGCGCCGGCCCGCCGCCCTGTCCGGTCCCCGGGCGGAGGTGCGCCGCGACGGACCGCATCTCCTGCTCACGGCCCATGTCGACGCGCCCGTGGCCGAACTGCGCGGGAGCCTCGGATTCGCGGGTGGGACTCCCGTCCCCGTCGTGCTCCACGCCGCGGGGCCCGGTCGTTACGAGGGTCGGGTCCGGACCGACGCCTGGGGTGCGGCGCGCCTCACTCTCGCCGGGGGAGAGTCGGTTTTCGACGGCGGGGTCGCGGTGTCCGGGCCATCGGAGTACGGAGAGAGCGGACAGGACCCGGCGCGCCTCTCCGCGCTCGCCGACGCCTTCGGAGAGCCCGCGGTCCCGCCGCGCGGCGGATTCGCCGCTTCCCCCTTCGTCGCGCTGATCGGTCTCGTGATCTTCCTCGTCGACCGGACGCTCCTTCTCAAGAAGAGACCGCTCCGGCGCCGATAGGGAGAGACAGTGCGGAGGAACCCATGACGCGCCCACTCATTCTCACCGTGTCCCTGTTCCTTGCCGGGTGCGGTCTCACGGACCGCGGCGAACCCGGCGAGCGCGATTTCGCGGAAGCCACGGGCTTTCTCCGGGAGGAGATCGTCCAGCGTGTGGATGCGCTCCAGTACCAGTCCGGCGCCGAGCTGGTGACCAATACTTCCCGTCTCGCCTACATCGGCGAACCGGCGATCCCGTTCCTGCTCACCGGCCTCGACCACGAGAGCAGCCGCACGCGATCCTCCTGTGCCTTCGTCCTCGGAAACCTCCGGGATCGGCGGACGATCACCACGCTGCGTGCGAAGCTGGGCGACCCCGCGCTCTTCGTGCGCTACGAAGTGGCCACCGCCCTGTGCGCCATGGGGGAGGGGTCGGGCTACCCGGTGCTGATCTCCGGGCTTTCCGATCCGGAGATCCGGAACCGCTACAAGGCTCACGAGGCGCTGAGGCTGCTGACCGCCCTCGACTTCGGCTACCGCCACGACGACGAGCCCGAAACCCGTCGCATGGCCGTCCTCCGGTGGGAGGAGTGGTGGCACCGGATGGAAAGCCGCCAGGGCTGATCGTCCGACGGCAGTATGGCTCCGCGGTGCAGAGAGGTTTCCGCCTCGCCGGACCGGCCAGGCGTTCTTCAGGAAGCGGTCTTCGCGTGTCACGCGAACGGGCCGTCAGGCCGGTGCGGACGGGTCGGGGTGGGGATCGGTCAGGGCCTGGAAGCGTGGATGGCCATGCAGTGCCCGGAGATCGTCGTCCCGCCGCAGGTGATCGATGTCCCGGTAGCCGAGGCGGACTGCCGTCTCCAGTGCCGAAAGCGCCTCATCCGTGCGGCCGAGAAGGGCGAGACTGCAGGCGAGGTTGTAGCGGACCGTCGGATCCGCGGGCAGGAGGGCGGTGAGCGCAAGGTCCGCGCGCAGCCCCTCTTCGATCCTGCCGAGACGGGTGCAGGCGTGGCCGAGCCACAGCAGGACCTCCCTGTCCTCCGGCCATCGGCGGAGAGCCTCCTCGTAGATCGGGAGCATCGAGGCGTACTCCACGAGATCGAGACCATCGACACGGATGGGAGGCTCCTCGTCGGCCATGGGATCAGTATCACCCACGCGCTGCGCCGGGTCAACCGGCGCCCGAGCTTCCGCGGATCCCGGGACGGTCCCGGCAACGTGGACCATCGCCCGACGGACTGCTACTGTCCTCGGGCAACCGGAGGAGCGTCGCATGCGTCTGGTGGTGACCCGCGTCATGGAGGCTGCCGTCTCGTCGGCCGGAGAGGAGATCGCCCGAATCGGGCCGGGTCTCCTCGTTCTCCTCGGAGTCGCACGCGGTGACACTTCGCGTGAGGCCGAGGCGCTCGCCTCGAAGACCGCCGAGCTGAGGATCTTCCCTGACGGGCACAAGCCGCTCGACCGCTCGGTCCTCGACGTGGGGGGGGAGGTGCTGGTCGTCTCCCAGTTCACCCTGCTTGCCGACACCTCCCGCGGGAGGCGGCCGTCGCTCAGTGACGCGGCGCCACCGGAGGAGGCCGAGGGGCTCTATCTCCGCTTCGTCGAGTGTCTTCGTGCCCGGGGCGTCGTCGCGCGTACCGGCCGCTTCGGCGCCTCGATGGCGGTGTCGAGCGTCAACGACGGTCCGGTGACGCTGATCCTCTGAGAGTGTGAGCAGCAATCCCCCGCGAGCCGCACCGGGGTCGACAAGGAGGTCGCGCGGGATTCCTGCTCACGCTCCGAGGGGACCGCCAGCCGTTGCCGAGAGGCCCCCAACCGCGCGGAGGCCCACGCCGACGAGCTGCTGACCGTCAAGGCCCCTCGTCAAGGGCGTGGATCCGGCCGCTCTCCGTGGCGACGAACAGCCGGCTGCCGATGCACAGAGGCTCGGACCGTGAGGGGCCACCCAGGGCGAATGTCCATCGGAGCTTCGCTTCCCCGTCCAGCAGGTGGAGAACCCCTGCCGCGTCCACCGCGCAGAAGCCCGCTGCGGTGAGGGTCACCCCGGACTCGAACGCCTGACCGGAGAGGTTCGTGTAGCCCGCGAGAGGCCGGCCCGAGGCGGCGTCCAACCGGAGGATGGTCCCGGCGAGCGTCGCCGCGAACACGACCCCCTCCCGGCAGGCCACCCGGCCGCGGATGGCGTTCTCGGCCTGATGGCGCCAGACGACCTGCCCGTTCTGCCGCGAGAGGGCGATCAACTCGCTGGCCTCCGTTCCGACGAGGACCAGTTCCTCGTGGACGGAGAGCGGCGTGAAGACCGGGGCGTCAACGTTCCGCTCCCAGCGCAGTTGACCGGTTCGACCGTCGAGACAGTGAACCGTCGACTCCGTGGTTCCGAGGTAGATGGCCTCGGAACATGCCGCAGGGCGGACCTTCACCGGTCCGGCGATCTCCGATTTCCAGACTTCACGGCCGTCCCGGAGGCCGCAGACCTTACCACTCTCGTCGGCCACGACCACGAGATCCGAGAACTGGATGGGATCGCTTCGGATCGCGTGATCGGTACCGAAGGCGAATCCCCTCCGGCCCGATGCGAGATCGAACGCCACGACCTTCGTGTCCGGCGCGAGGAGCACCGCTTTGTCACCGATGACGAGCGGAGTCCCGGCCAGACCGGGGAGGAGGTCCGTGTCGTGATCCAGGACCAGTCGGCCGTCCGCCTGCGCGAACGCCCGCAGATGCCCGTCACGGCTCGGCACCAGGATGGCGTCCCGCCACGACACCGGCGAGGCCTGGATCGGCCCGCTCTCCGCCGAGACCCAGGACGGGACCTTCTCCAGCGCCAGGGTCACCTCGGGCGGGCAGCCTTCCGCCCCCACCTCGAGATTGAAGACGGCGGAGCGGAACGTGGGCTGCGAGGCGGCGAGGATGGTGACGCCCCAGCAGGGGTAGCGCGCGAGGATACCGAGCGGACCGCAGAGGCCGAGGTCCTGATCCGGCTCGCCCTGGCGCGTGAGGCGCACCGCGGCGCTCATGGGTGCGGTCCGGATGCGGATCGCCAGCCGGACCCGGGACCGGAGGTTGAGTCGGTAGTGTTCCCGCACGACCCCGAGGAACATGTCGTTGGCTTCTTCGAGCCGACCCTGGGCGACGAGCGCTTCACCGCTCGAGATCCGCTCCAGGACCTGCTCGATCGTGTCGAAGTCCCGGCGCACCTTCCCGTCGAGGTCGAGACTGTCGTCCCCGAGGATTTCCCGGATCACGGGCGCGTAGATCTCGGCGGGCTGTTCGTCGGCGAGTTCGCGGCAGGCCGAGAGGAACGCGAGGGACACCTCGCGGGCCTTCTCCAGGTGGCCCTGCATCAGGTGCTCGGCCACCGACTGCCGGACCGCTGTGAAGGACTGGAACAACTCGTCCCGGCGGAGTGGTGCACGGAGACGGTGGTAGTCGTCGGTGACCTCCGAGTGGAGATCGATCATCGCCGACGAGAGGTGGGCGATGCGGTCGCTGAGCTTGCGCTCGCCGGCCATGATCGCGAGTTCGATCACTTCTGCTGACGCCAGATTCCGCCGCAACTCGTCGGGAGCGATCTCGGTCATGAGACGACCCGCAGCGAGGCAGAGTTCGCTCCGCTCCCCGGGGGTGAGCTTCTTCTCCCGCGCCTGTTTGACGGGCCACATGCGGGTGAGGCTCCTCTGGAGTTCGGCCTCGAGGTGCTGTGTGTACAGGTCGAGGATCGCCCGGACGTCCCGCCGGCAATCGTCCCGGACCTTCTGGGCGTCCTTCTTCGGAAGCTTCGCGATCACTGCAGAGAGTTCCGTTCCGGAGAGAGCTTCCACGAAGGAGACCCCCTGGTCGAATCCACTCGTCCATTCTCGGGCGCCGAAGGCGTTCCGGACCGGGGCGAACCGTTCCGACAGAGCCGTCTCGATATCCCGGCGCTCCGGACCGGCGCCCTGCGCCGTCAGATCCTGCCGCCGGTTGGCCGCGTTGAGGAGGTTGCGGGCCTGACTCACGGCGTCGGAGTCCCGGTCCTCGGCGATGACCGCCTGGGCGATGGACTCGGCGCCGCGGAGATCACCCTTCTGGAGGAGTCTCCACGCCAGCCCGAGGCGCTCCTCCGCGCCGGCGCCTCCGGTGAAGAAGAGGAGAGCCGCTCCAAGCAGACCGGCGAACACCACTCCGCCACCGGCGGCGGCGGTCATCAGACGCCGTCGCTTGCGCCGGCGGTTCTCGGCGAGGATCTCGAGACGCGCGGCCACCTCGCGGCGGCCGGGATCGAGCTGGAGGATCTTGCCGGCCACCTCGCTGAACTTCTGCAGGTCGCCCCTGGCTTCGGCGGAGGCGGAGATCGCCGTGAGATGCTCGATGGCGGCCGGCACGTCGCTGAGTGCGAGGCAGGCGTTGGCCAGAACGGAGCGCAGGGCGATGTCGTCCGGTGCGAGTTCCAGGACGTGCCGGCAGGTGTCCTCCGCGACATCGGCACGGCCCTGCGAGAGGTAGATCTCGCCAGCGCGCGCGGCGCAGGCCGCGGCGCGGGCGCCGTCACCGACGTCACGGTAGAGGCCCATGAGCAGCTGCGGCGCGGCCGGCGACGCCGGATCGAGACCGGCGGCACGTTCCAGGATGTTGATGGCGTCGGCAGTCTCCATCCTGACCGCCCGGAGCGAAGCCAGGGCGACGAGAGCTTCGGCCGCTTCGCGACGCGCCCCCACGGCCTCATGGCAGACCGCAAGCCTCTCGATGAGCCGGGCGTCCTCGGGGCGCAGGGGGCGCGCGCGTTCGAGGAACTGGATCGCGCGACGCCACTCGCTCTGCTCGAAGAACCCGTTTCCGGCGTCGGCCAATTCCGTGTCCGTGGCCATCCGGATGAGGTTCTCCCGGACGAGCTCCGCGAGGATGCTCGCGGTCTCGAACGTCGCGAGATAGTAGTCCTCCAGGATCTCACTGGCGGTCCGGAGACCGTCGACGAGCCCGTAGACGGCGGCGGAATCGTAGCCCCAGACCGCCTGATCCAGTGTCGGGCCTTCCTCTCCGGTCCGCACGAGAACCGCGCCCTGGTCCGGCAGGGCGAGCCGGATGCGGTCCCACTCGTCGATGCGCCGCGCGGCCTCCATGACGACCCCGCCGGGGTCGAAGCTCACGGTGCTGAACGCCGCGGCCTCCGGGCTGGCTTCCGAGCCGTCGGCCTCCAGGAACTCGAATGTCCCGCTCTCCCACGCGAAGAGGTCGTAGATTTCCTCCGCGACGTGGTAGCGGATGATCTGCTCGATGTCCTCGGCCTGGCAGAAGCCGATCTCGACGAGGATCTCGCCGAGGAGTCCCTTGTACTTCTCCTGGTGCGCGAGAGCCTGCCGGAGTTGATCCTCGGTGATCTTCCCCGCACCGACGAGGTGGCGGCCGAGGCGGAACCCCGCGATCGTTCGGCGGGAGAACAGGCTCACGCCTTCGCGGGAAAAGTAGAGCCGCTTCTCCACCGACCCGTTCCGAAGGACCACGATGCCCACCTGCCGGTTCATCGATAGGGTCTGGAAGATGTCGGCGAGCTTGATGTTCCTGAGATCGCCGCTCAGCGCCATGCCTGCCGCTCCGTTCCTCGTCAAGTTCCGGGTGGATATCCGACACCGTCTCATCGGCCGGGCGGGCGCGGG
>JALOQY010000233.1 GCA_025459285.1 Planctomycetota bacterium
CTGACCGCCGTCTTCGAGCAGCGCGTGGGACTCTATCGGTTCGTCGTCCCGGCCAACGGCCCGGTGACGATGACGATGAAGAACGCGCCTCCGAAGAAGACGAAGCTCTTCGAGTAGCCGGCGGCGCCGGTCGATCCGAGGCCCCCGGCGGGGCGAGGAAGCTCTCTCCCGCCGGGGGCCTCTTCGTCGCCCCCCGGGGGTTCGCTCGCCCGACCGGCCCCTCCCGGGTCAGTCGCTCTCGCCGTCCCCGCCGGGGCTTTCGAGCGAGACGTCCACCGGCAGCCGGCCGGAGCGCAAGATCGTCGCGGTGTCCTCCAGGTTCATATCTTCGGGCAGGTTGAAGATGACCCCGGACTTGCCGATCACGCCCTTGACCACCGGGCTCAGGATCAGCTCCCCGTCGAAGACCACCGCCTCTTTCCGGCCGTCCAGCCGCCGCGTGAGCTCCTCGTTCTCCCGCGCGGCCTCCGCCACCAGTTCGTAGAACAGGGCCGGAGAGTCCTGGAACCGCCCCGGCGTGACGGATTCGAGCAGGTAACCCGCCACGCCCGGCAACTCCACGAGGTATTTTCGGGCCGTCTCCCGGTCGGAGATCACGTCGTACTTCGCCTTCGCATCGTCGAAGGCTCCCCGATCCTTCTCCTTGTCGATCAGGGCGATGAGACGGTCCTGCTCCTCGCGCGGCATGAGGTCATCGGTGATCAGGCCGTAGAACATGAGGTTCCCGCCCGCGAGCAGGAGATCGATGGCCCGCCCGATCAACTCCTCCTCGTCGGGCAGCGTCACCTCGATGGCGCCGTCCGGCGAGAGCTTCGCCCATCCGGTGATCTTCGCCCCGGCGAGACGGACGTTCAGGATCCGCACCGTCCGCTCGACCTGCTCGGCCGTCCCCCGGTCCGCTACGAGTCGCAGCGTACGGACCTTCTCGGGCATGACCGGCTCCACGGGACCGACCGGAGCCTTCGTGGTTTCCGCCGGAGGACTCTCGTCAGAAGGTCCGCACCCCCCGGGCAGGAGAAGCGTGGCGAGGACTCCCGAAAGCACGGCGAGGCGAGCGTACCGGTCGATGCGTGACATGAGGGCCTCCTCGAAACGCAGGGTACCGGCGACCCGGGACCATGCGCACCGTTTTCCGGTCACCCCCGGAGGGCCCGACGCTGGCGCGCGAGGCGATCCGGGCGGTCGGCGGCGAAGCGACGGATCGCCGCGAGGATGGAATCCGGCCCGAGTCGAGCCTCCGCGATGAGATCCGCTTCCGTGCCGCCGGTCCGCCAGCGGTCGTCCTGGTCGGCGGTCAGCGCATACTCCGCGGCCAGCGGGCCGAGGTCCGACACCGGCGGAACCCTCTTCGTCCCGGTGGTCACGAACGTGCAGTCGAGGAGCGCCTCTTCCGGCAGGATTCGCCGCCGGTACGCCTCCGGTGCCCACCGGAAAAGATCCTCGGAGACGACCGCGGCGATTCTCACGTTCGGCCCCTCCGCGGAGAGGCGCGGCAGCAGGGCCACGGTGTTCGCGGTGCTGCTCGCCCCCTGCACGAGTACCGTGCCCGCCGGCGGGGAGGCGGGGTCGAAGTCCCGGATCAGGTAGATCCCTCTCGCCGCCGCGCGGGGGTCGGGGTCGGCGAAGGCGCTCCGGTCGAAGACGGGGGTATCGGGTCGGGCCACGTGGATCACGAGGATGCCGAGGTCGTTCCGGCGGGCGGCACGTTCCGCCGCCGCGAAGTAGGCCGGCGCGGCGTCGTTGTAGTCCGCGAAATGGAGATTCGCCACCTGCCCCCGCGGGAAGAGCGTCCATACGCCCGGGGCGAAGATCCCGAAATGGGTCCGCGCATCCGCCGCCGTCTCCGGCCCCGAGTGGCCGGCGAGCACGGTGAGCACGCCGAGGCGGAAAGGGCTGTCCTGCTTCTGCTGCGAGAAGACTCGGGCCGGGGTGTACATGAGCGGGGTGAACGCCCCGTAGGTTCCGGAGAGCCCCCAGAACCCCGCGAACCGCTCCGGCTCCTCCGAGGCGTTCATCGAGAGGAGCCCGAGGATCGTGGCGGTGTTCGCGGCTTCCTGGATCGGGGCCGGAAGCCGCGTCCCCGCGGGGTTCCGGACCGGGTCATAGTGGCCGAAGAAGTGACAGTCCTCCACGTTGATGGAGGAGGAGAGATCGGCGGCGATCGTGAAGAACCGGCCGCCCGTGACATGGTTGAGCCACTTCCCGATCTCGCTCACCGCGCGGCGTGCGCCGGCCATCTCCCCGGCGGGACGGAAGAGCCGGACGGTCTTCGTGACCGTCCGGCCGGAGGAGGGGTCCGTCGCCGTCGCCTCCACGGGGGCCGACGGCAGGTTCTCCACGCGGAGCCTCTCGTCCAGGAACGGGTCCCGGGCGGTGTCGATCCGGAGCTTCGGCCGGCGAGGCACGCTGGCCGCCGTCCCGACGATCCGCTCCGCGATCCACGTCGAGAGGCCGGGTACGCGGTCGAGCACGGAGAGGGCCGTCGTGAGGTCGGCCATGAGACCGGTGAGGCGGTCCGCCAGGCTCCCGGGCGGGCCGGAGCGGAGCCCCTCGAACCGCACTCCGTAGCGGCGCTCGAACGTCCCGGCCAGGTCGAGGATATACGGGGCGCGCGGAGGAAACGACCACGGGTGGCTCGCATGACCCGTGAGCTGGTGCGGGACCGGCACGGGCCAGAAGCCCTTCGTCGTGCGGCCCACGAGGATCATCGGCCGCCGGTCGGCGGCGGGCCACTCCTCCATGATCCGGAGGGCGGCGAAGACCTGGTCGAAGTCGTTGCCGTCCTCGATGGAGAACACGTTCCACCCGTAGGAGGTCCACTGGTCCTCGATCCGGTAGCCGCGGTACTCCTCCCGGATCACCCCGCCGATCAGGGCGTCGTCGATCCCCGCGTTGTTCATGGAGAGGAGCACCCTGAGCCGCTTCCCCACCTGCTGCGCCAGGGCGGCGGTCTTCAGCTCCTGGGCGTGCCCCTCGGTCATCGCGAACTCGCCTTCCAGCGCGAGCACCTTCGTCTCCGGAGGCGCGCCGGCGACCTCCAGGAAGAGGGCCTTTCCCGCGGCGGTCGACACTCCCACTCCCGAAGGTCCGCCGTTCACGTCATTCGTCACGTCGGTGGACTCGGCGTGGCCGGCAAGCGCCCGGATGGTCCGCGTCGAGGCCGGCGCGAAGAGCGGATGGCCGGCGAGCCCGTGGTCCGCGAGCAGCGTGGCGCAGGCCCCGGCGCTGCGGCGGAAGCCGAGCGCGTCCACGGGGAGGATCGCGACGTCCTGGTCGAAGGCGTATTCGCGGCGGCCGGTCCTCTCCCCCTCGCGCCGGAGCGCCTCGTAGAGCACCATCCACAGCGAGTAGCAGGCCGGGATGCCGTGGCCGCCGCAGAGCATGAAGCGGTCGGCGAAGGGGAGCTTCGGGGCTCGAAGGTCCGTCCGGAGCGCGCCGAGTTCCGGTCCGCCGAGATGCGTCGCCACGATGTAGGGAAGGTACGCCAGAGGCCCGCCGAAGTGGCCCGTCTGCGCGGCATCCTCCATGAGGACCATCGTCATGGCCGTGAGGAACGTAACGTCCTCGAAGCGCTCGTGGCCGTAGTCGGGGAGGATGACTTCGCGGAGTGCCGGGCCGGCCGCGTCCGCCGAGTGGTGCGCGACGACGGGCGCCATGGCCCACCTCCTCGTCAGGCTTCGAAGCCGCGCTGGCCGCAGGCGGCGCAGCGGATCTGGTCAGGCGGGGTCTTGTTGAGGACCACGTTCCACCGCTTCCGGTTCGCCTTGGGGTCCTCCTGCACCTCCGCCCCGTTCGCCCGGAGGCAGCAGATGAAACAGACCTCCGCGCCGCAGGCGGGACACTTGCCCCCCCGCTCCCCGAGAGGCTTCAGGCAGACCGGGCAGTCCGGCTCCATCGGCTCGATCCCGGGGGGCAGGTCGGCCTCCGCCGGGCCGGGGATGGGGGCCATGGGCATGACGGTGATCGGGTCCATGAGCGCCGCTTCGTCCAGCCCCGCGACCATCGTCCTCGTCTCGCCCCCGGGCCCCACGGACGGCGCCTCGTCGAGGATCGCTTCCTGGATCTCCTTCCCCTTCCGCATCGGCGTCCCGGGAGGCAGGGGCTTGACCATCGGGACCACCTCGGAAGGCGGCGTCGCCGGCGCCAGGACGGGCGGCCGGGCCGGAACCGGGGCGGGCTTCAGGACGGGGGGAGCGGGCACGAGGACCGGCGGTTCCGGAGCGACCGGCTTCAGGACCGGTGCCGCCGCGGGCTTCAGGACGGGGGGACCGGCCGGCTTCAGCACCGGCGGCCTCGACGGGACCGGCTTCTGGATCGGCGGCTTTCCCGCCGCGGGCTTCAGGACCGGTGGACCGCCCCGGGGCCCGACCGGTCGGCGGGGAGCCGGGGACAGCCCCTTGCGTTCGGGTTTCCCGGGGGGGGCCGCGCGTCCGGCGGGGATCGGCGCCACTGTCGGCAGATCCTCGATGGGCGTCAACCCGTCCCCGATCACGGCGAGATCCTCGGTCTCCGCGGCCGGGTCCGTCCCGGGCATCGTCTTCATCACCTGCGTGTCGCCGAGTTCCGGGCGCCGCCGCCGCTCCATGTCCGCGGGCAGGGCGGGCTTCTCGCGCAACCCCTGCACCTTCGGCGGGGCCGCGCCGCCGCCGATGAACTCCATCTGGTCGAAGTCGACGACGTCAAGGCTGACGCCGCAATGGGGGCATTCCTTCGCTCCCCACTCGATGACTCCGCCGCACTCCCGGCAGAACTTCGCTCGCGGTTCCTCGTTCTCGGTCACGGCGTCCGATTCTATCTCCGCACCCCCGGCGGGGTCATCTATGGAACGGGCGATCCCGACCTTCCGTCGTTGCTCCCGGGCCGGAACCGGCTATCCTTGAGGCATGTCCGCACCGGCGGGATTCGCTCCGGCGTTCTGCGTGCTCCTCCTCGTCGCCCTCTCCGGACCCGCGCGGTCCGACGAGAAGAACCTCGTGGACAACCCCTCCTTCGAGGAGAGCGGGGAGGACCCCGTCCCGAAGTGGACCGTGCGGCGCATCGCCGGCCTCACGGAGTTCCGGACCGGGGGGGGCCGGCTCGTGGCGGAGCGCCGGGCCGGGGGCAGCGGGTCTCCGGATTCCCTCCTCCAGAGCATCTTCCTTCCGCCGAAGACCGAAGGGCTCCGGATCTCGGTTCGCGCCGCCGCGGAAAAGATGACCGACGCGCGCCTCGTCCTGAACCTGCGCGCGCGCGACTGGAAATCGCTGGGCGGCGTGGCCGCCTTCCACTTCCGGGGGACCTTCCCCCTGCGCCTCCTCGACCGGGACATCCGGCTCGCGCCGGACGTGAACGACGTCGAGCTCAACATCGACGTGCGCGGCGAGGGGAAGCTCGTGCTCGACGAGATCTCGGTGATCGCCATTCCCGAGGCACGGGTGCGTGACGAGGCCCGGGTGGCCCGGGTGGACGGGAAGGTGCGCATCGCGGCGCCCGGGGAGGTCCGCGTTCCGGTGCCGCCGCCGACGGAGACGCAGTGTCCCGTCTCCCTCTCCTTCCGGGCCGAACCCGGGGGGGCGCTCTCCGAGGCGAAGATCCTCCCGGCGGAGGACGGCCGTCAGGAGATCGCGCTCGTCGCCGGCCCCGATGTGAAGAGCATCGCGTGGTCGGCGCGCGTGGTGGTCGTGGAGCGACCCGACTACCGCGCCCTGCCGGAGGCGATTCCCTTCCCGGGCGGACGGGTCTACGAGAAGCGGATCACGCGCTTCGCGGAGCCACCCGGCGGAGAGCCGCCGATCGACCTCGCCGGGGAGAAGGATCTGCGTGCCGCGACCCGCCGGCTCACGCTGGGGTCGGGCGATCCGGGCGGCAAGGCCGAGGGCGCCGTGAGGTCGCTTCGCGCCCGCCGCGTCCCGGCCCGCAGGCTCCTGCTCTCGCCGATCGGCTCGATCGAGCCGGGCCATGCCTTCGAGGCGTACCAGAAGGACCTCGGCTGGCTCCGGTTCGGGACCTACCCGGACGATCCGCGGCCTCTGCCGTGCGGAGACTTCGTCCTGCTCCTGACGTGGCCTCCCGGGGACGCTCCCTCCCTCGCGCCAATCGAGGGCGCGGAGACCGCGGAGGTGGGCGCGTTCCCCGTGGAGAAGGGGGGGGCCCCGGACCTCGTCTCCTCCCTCGCCGAGGCGTGGTTCCGCTATCCGCGGGCGGTGGAAGCCGGGGAGTCCCTGGCCATCGACCCGTCGAAGATCAGCCTGAAGGGGAAGGCGGCGAAGCTCAAGGCCCGCCTCCCGGAGATCCTCGGGATCGAATGACCGGAGGTGGTCATGAAGCTCGCCGCGGTCCTGGTACTCACCGGTTTCGCCGCCTGTGCTGCCCCCGGTCCACGCGCGCCCGGCACGCTTCCGCCGGTGGCCACCTTCTCCATCGTCGCCTTCGATCCCGCCACCGGCGACCTCGGCGTGGCGGTCCAGTCGAAGTTCTTCGGGGTCGGCTCCGTGGTCCCCTTCGCTCGCGCCGGGGTCGGCGCCGTGGCGACGCAGGCCTTCGCGAACACGACGTACGGGCCCGAAGGGCTCGACCTGCTCACGAAGGGGCTCGCGCCGGAGGAGGTCTGCGCCGCGCTCACGGGGAAGGACGAGGGGCGGGACCGGCGCCAGGTCGGCATCGTGGACGGAAGGGGGCGCGCCGCGGCCTTCACGGGGGCGAAGACCATGGCGTGGGCCGGCCACCGCACGGGGAAGCACTACGCGGTCCAGGGCAACATCCTCGCCGGCGAGGAGGTGGTGAAGGCCATGGCGGAGGCCTTCGAGGCTTCCACGGAGCCGCTGCCGGAACGGCTCGTCTCGGTGCTCGCGGCGGGCCAGGCCGCGGGCGGCGACCGGCGCGGGATGCAGTCGGCGGCACTCCTCGTGGTCCGGGCGGGAGGCGGCTACGCCGGCTTCGACGACCGCTGGGTGGATCTCCGGGTGGAGGACCACGAGAAGCCGATCGAGGAGCTCGCCCGGCTTCTCGGTCTCCACCGGAAGTTCTACCCCCCGCCCCCGCCGGCGGACCTCACGGGCTTCCTGCCGGAGCCCGACCCCGATCCCGCCGCCGGCCCACTGGCCACCCCCCGGGCAGCGTTCGAGACCTTCCGCGCGCGGTTCCTGGCCGGCGACTACCGGGGTCTCCACGAACTCTACTGCGAGGCATTCCGGAGCAGCCGGCCGGTGGAGGAGTTCGCCGCCTCCATGGAGGAGACGAAGGACGGGATCCGGGGCTTTCTCGAGACGGCCCGCTACGCGGGCACGAGGATCCGGGGCGACACCGCCGAGCTGGCCTTCGTCCTCCCCGGCAGCCCACGCCTCACGCTCCTCGAAATGGTCCGCGAAGCCGGCGCCTGGCGCCTGAGAAGCTAGCAGCCCGCCGGCGTAAGCCTCCGCGCTGGTGGAAGCCCCTCGGCGACGGGCTGCTAGCAATCAACGGCTTGAAACGGCTTTGATCTCAGATCGAAGGACCTTCCTGAAGTCTCGGGTCGTCGCCTGG
>JALOQY010000234.1 GCA_025459285.1 Planctomycetota bacterium
TCGAGGCGATGCCCGCGTCGTCCACCACGTAGACGACCTTGGCGCTCTGCTGCTCCATCACGGCCTTCATGGGTATCACGACGGCGCCGGTGATCTGCTCCGCCACCATCCGGACCCGGCCGAACTGCCCGGGCCTCAGGAGCCCGTCGGGATTGGCGAAGGTCGCCTCGATGATGAGAGTGCCCGTTCGCGGGTCGATCTCCCGTTCCCCGACGGCGAGCGCGCCTTCGTGCGGGTAGACCATGCCGTTGGCCAGAGTGAGCCGGATCGGCGTCGTTCGCCGCTCCTCCCCGTAGCCCTTCCTCAGGCGCAGGTACTCCTGCTCCGCGATCGTGAACGTCGCCCGCATCGGGTCGATGGTGCTGATCGTGGCGAGGACCGTGGACTCCCCGCGTCCGACGAGGTTCCCGACCGAGACCTTGGAGAGTCCGATGAGACCGTCCATCGGCGACCGGATCGTGCAGTAGGAGAGATCGAGTTCCGCCTGGGTGACGGCCGCCCGGGCGGCTTCGACCTCCGCCTCGGCGAGGAGGATGCCGACACCCTCCATCAGCTTGGAGTTGACGAGGTCGGCCCCGGCGGCGTCGAGGTCCGCCTGCGCGACCTCCACCGCCGCCTCGGCGGCATCGAGGTCCTGCTTCGGCACGGCGCCGCGGGCCACGAGGGGCTCCAGGCGGGCCATGTCCTTTTCGGCCTTCTTCAGCTTCGCCCTGGTCTGGGCGACGGCGGCCTCGGCGGCGCGGACGGAGACCTGCTCCTTCGCCAGCTTCAGGCTCGCTTCGGCCTTGGCGAAACGGGCCTTCGCGGAGAGCAGGCCCGCCTCGTACTCCAGCGGGTCGATCGAGAAGAGGATCGAGTCCTTCTCGACCGGCCGGCCTTCCTCGAAGTGGCGCGTCTTCAGGACCCCCGCGTTCTTGCAGGCGACCGCGAAGACCGCGGTGAGGAGACTGATCATCAGAACTCTGGCTGGATGGAACACGCGCCCTCCTATGCCCATGGGGGTGGCTGTCGGGGGAACCCTCGATCGGTCGGGAAGTCCGGGACGACACCGCGGGGCCGTCGAGGAGTGCCCCGGGGTGTGAGAGCGCACGGTGGACGGTTCAGGATCCCGCTCGAGGCCTTCGATCACTGGCGCCTCCTGAAGGAATGGCATGGGCACTCCTACGGCTTCGCCGGCGCCGGGGCCGCCGGACTCGACGGCCCCTCGGCCTCCGTCGGCCAGCCGCCGCCCAGGGCCTTGTAGAGCTGGACGAGCGCGATCCGGCGGGAGGCCACCGTGGTGACCTCCTCGAGCTCCGCGTCGAAGAGCGACCGCTGCGCGTCGAGGACGTCGAGGTAGCTCGATACCCCCCCGGTGTAGCGGTCGGCAACGAGCGTGAGGACCTGGCGCTCGGTGGCGACCCGCAGCGCCTCGGCGGACATCTGCACTCCGGTCTTGCGGTACGTCACGAGGGCGTTCTCAACCTCGAAGAACGCGGTACGCACGGCCCGTTCGTAGGAGTAGAGCTCCTGCCGCATCTGCGACTCGGCGATTTCCACGCGTGCCTGGTTCTGCCCGGCATTGAAGATCGGCGCGAGCACGTTGCCGAGGAGGCTCCACGCCCGGGACGGAGCTTCGAACAGGTCGGCGAACTGGTTGCTCTCCTGTCCGTAGCTCGCGGTCAGGGCGAACCGCGGGTAGAGGAGCGCCTTGGCCGCTCCGACGTCCGCCGTGGCGGCGTGGAGGCGCTGCTCGGCCGCGACGAGGTCCGGCCGCCGGTCGAGGAGTTCGGACGGCAGGCCCGCCGGCACGGCCGGCGGCTCGGCGAACGAGCCGAGCGCCCGGCCGCGGGCGATCACACCGGGGTTGCGTCCGAGGAGCCGCGACAGCTCGTTCTCGAGGACCTGCACCGTACGTTCGAGGTCGGCGACCAGGGCTTCGATCCGATGCTGCTCGGCCTGGGCCTGCCGGTAGTCGACTTCGGAGGTGAGCTCGCCCTCGAACCGCCTCCGCGCGAGTTCGACGTACTCCTTCCGCTGGGCCAGGGTCCGGCGGGAGATCCCGAGCTTCGCGTCCGCCTCGCGAAGGCGGGTGTAGGTCGAGGCGACATCGGATACCAGGAGGATCGCCGTGGCGCGGCGCGCCGCCTCCGTGGCGAGCAGGAGCGCCTCTTCGGACTCGGTCGCGCGGCGGATTCGGCCGAAGATGTCGAGTTCCCACGACAGGTCGGCGGAGACGCCCCAGAGGTCGCCGTCGCGATCGGGGTCGTCGCCCAGTTCGGGCACGCCCCTTCGCGAGACTCCCACGAGTCCGCCGCCCGCGGACACGTCCACACGGGGATAGAGGTCCGCGCCGGTGTATCCGACGCGTGCCCGGTGCTCGACGATCCTCTCGACGGCGATCTTCAGATCCTGATTCTCCTCGAGCGCGATGCGGATCAGCCGGTCGAGTTCCTCATCCCCGTACAGGTTCCACCATGCGGTATTGGCGAGCGACTCCGTCTCGGCGACGGGCAGGTCCCGCCAGGCCTCCGGCACATCCAGGGCGGGCCGGTCGAAGTCCGGTCCGAGCGTGCACGCCGCCGCGAGAGCGACGGTGAAAACGGTGAGAATGACGGGTCGCGTCATGTCGGCAGACTCCCTTGCCCTCGCCCATGCCCGCCCGGTCCTGGGACCGGCAGGCGGATCGTCTCGCCCTTGTTATACCCCGCGAGTGCCGGGATTCCATACCGGCGCGTCGAGGCCTCGGACGCCCCGGTTCCCGGAGCCCGTCCCGGCGGGGATCAGGAGGGGCAGATCACCGAGGGGCAGGTCGGCGTGAGAGCCCCGGTCGCACCACGCTTCACCGCCCCGGCCGCCGCCCATGGCGGGCATCCTATCGGTGGCCGGGGTCTTCGTCTATTGGACCTTGGGCCAATGCGGCGGCCCGGGACCGGACGCCCGCGCGGATCCCGGCCGGGCGGCCTCGCGCTCCGCGCGGTTGTCGCGAGGAGATCGGCGCGGGATCTGGCAGCATGTTCCACCGTCTGAGGCCGGAGGGAAGACCGTGGTTCAGAGGAGACAGCCCCGCATGCGCCAGAGTCTCCGAGCGACGATCCTCATCCTTCTGACCTTGACCACCGGGTGCGGCGTCCTCCTGCGCGTCCTCGCCATCCCGGTGGCCATCGTCGGCGCCATCGCCTCGGCCTTCACCTGGATCCTGGTCGGCGACGGGATCGAAGGGGACGACGCCGAATTGCGGGCCTCGGGCATCCGGATCGAACGGCGCGTGGTCGAATTCGACCTCGCGGAGGACCTGACCTACGAAGCCGTGCTCGAGGAGACCCGGGTGATCACCACGGTCGCCGGCCTCGACGACGCGCAGTTCGACACGCGGCCCTTCTCGCCGGAGACCCAGACGCTCACGCTGGAAGAGGCGCGTGTCGAAATGCCCGACGGCCGAGTGGTCGAAGTCGACCGCGCGGACGTCTTCAGCCGCCCGACTCCGGCGGCCCTGCGGGCGCCCGAGTTCGTGTCGGGCATGGCGACGACGGTGGTGTTCCCGCAGCTTCGCGTCGGGGCGAAGACCCACGTCCGCTGGCGGATCAGCGAACGCGGCCGGTCGCTGTTCGGATTCAACTACTGCTGGCGCCCGGCTCTGACCCTGCCCGTCGACTCCGCCGTCGTCCGCATCCGCTGCGATGCGGGCCTCCCCCTGCGCCACGCCGAGCGCGGAGGGTTCGCGATCTCCGAGACGTCAGAGGGCGGCCGGCGGACCATCGTGGCCGAGCTCCGGAACTACGCGGGCCATCCGGCGGAGCGGTCCATGGTGTCGCCGCGGGACGTCTGCCCCCTGTTCGAGGCGACCACGGTCGCCACCTGGGAGGAGATCGGGGCGCGCTTCTACGAGGCCGTATCCCCCCGCGTCGTGGTCACCCCGGAGATCGAGGCTCTCGCGGAGCGCGTTGCCGGCGGGCTTTCGGGCCTCGACGCCGCCCGGGCGATCCACCGCTTCGTGGCCGCAAACGTGCGCTACGTGAAGGTCTACCTGCAGCAGATGGACGGCTGGATGCCGAACTCCGCCGAGATCGTGCTTCGCCGCGGATACGGGGACTGCAAGGACCAGTTCGTGCTGCTCGCCGCGCTGCTGCGGGCGAGAGGGATCGAGGCGGAACCGGTGCTGGTCGACCTGGAGCGCGCCTACCGGCCGCTGCCGCTTCCCACGCCGCTGCAGTTCAACCACTGCATGGCCTACCTGCCGCAGTTCGACCTGTATGCCAATCCCACCGACCCCTGGCGCGACCTGGGGATCCTCGACCTGCCCCTGTCAGGGAAGTTCGTGGTCATCGCCGGCGCGGGCGGTCGCGTGGGACGCACCCCCCCGGGGAGCCCCGAAGCGAACATCATCCGGTCGGAGCACACGATCGACCTTTCGCGAGACGGAACCGTCCGCGGCTCGAGCCGGATCGAGTTGAGAGGACGACCCTCGGGCCGGATGCGTGAGCTCCTGGTGGCCGCGGGGACCTCCGACGCGGCGGCGGACGAGCTGCTTTTCGAGAACGCCGCCTTCGCCTCCGGCCGGCTCCGGAGCAGCGACCCCGCCGATCTCTCGATCCCCCTCGTCTGTGAAGGTTCCTTCGAGGAGGACATCCGCATCACGATGGGGCCGACGGTCTTCTTCTCCATCCCGTTCGGCCTCAATGTGGCCAACCCGACGCGGCTGCGCGGGTTGTTCACCGGGTCGATGCGCCAGTTCCCTCTCGTGGCCGGTGCGCTGAGCCTCGAGTCGTCGCGACTCATCCGCGTTCCCGAGGGTTACCGCTTCGCGTCCGTCCCGGAGGGTCGCGAAATCCGCAATGCCGTGGCCTCCTACGGCGCGGAGTACCGGCTGATCGCGCCGAACCAGCTCCGGGTGGTCACCCGGGTCCGTCTCGAGAAGGACGTCTTTTCGCCGGAGGAGTACCGCGAACTGGAGACGGTGCTGGCGGCGATCGCCGCCGACCTCCGGGTCGTGCTCGTGGCGACGACCGTCGATCTCCGGTAGCCGTCCCCCGCGGTTTGCTCAACGGTTGGCCGCGCATCTGCGAGCATCCGCTCCCGGCAAGGAGGGTCCCATGCACGTCCGTCCGATCCGTCTCCTCGTCCTCACCGCCGCCGCACTCCTGATCGCGGCCGGCGTCCGCCCGGTGTCGGGGGCCGGGGTCAAGCTCGCGGTCCCGAGCGATGCCTGGCCCACGATCCAGTCCGCGCTCGACGCGCTGCCCGACGGCGGCACCGTCACCGTCGCCGCGGGCGTCTACCCCGAAGCCCTGCGCCTCGCGTCGCGGTCGAACGTGCGGCTCATCGGGAAGAACGCGATCGTGGACTCGGACGGGGCCGACGTCGCGCTCGAACTCACCGGTTGCCAGAATCCGCTGGTGTCAGGGTTCGTCTTCCGGGACGCGTCGAAGGTCGGGGTCCTGTTCTCCGGCTGCGCGGGTGGAGTGATTTCGAAGTGCCGGATCGAGGACCAGGCCGGCGACGGCCTTCGGTTCGAGGGCTGCTCCGGGGTCGTCGTGAGCGCGTGCGCCTTCCTGAACATCGCCGGCGACGGGCTCGGCGGACTGCCCGGCACGACGGGCACGCGGGTGACCAAGTGCCTCTTCCGCAACATCGGCAATCACGGCATCGCCCTGTTCGGTTCAACCGACCCCGGCGCGGCGGCCACGACCATCTCGGGGAACGATCTCTCGGGGATCGCGCGGCACGGCATCGACACGGGCGGAGCGAACTTCCTCGTCGCGAAGAACCGCGTGGCCGACTGCGGGTGGGATGCCATCTACGCCGCCAGCTTCACGGTGGCCACCAGCGCCACCGTCGTGACGGGCAACACGACCACGGGCGGACAGCGGGGGATCCTCGTCTCGGGAGACCACTGCGGGGTCTCGAAGAACCGGATCGGAGGCGCCGGCTACGGCATCGTCACCTCGGGCACCGACATCCTTGTGAGCGGCAACTCGGTGACGGACCCGGGGAATGGCGGTGTGGTGGCGCACGGCACCGGGTCCCGCTTCGAGAAGACCAAGGTCTCGGGGTCGGGAGGCGCCGGCTTCCACTTCGTCGGCGGCGCGAACGAGGTCCTCGGCTGCAGTGCCTCGGACTGCGACGGCCCGGGGTTCCTCGTGGAGTCGACCGGGAATACGTTCACGGGCAACAAGGCCGCGGAGTGCGCCGGCTACCCGGCATGGGACCTGACGGGCGCCGGGAACAACACCTGGACGAAGAACAGGTTCGAAGTGATCTACGAACCGTAGGGCCCTCTCCGGCGGCGGCCGGGAGGGGTTTCGGAATCAGCAGAGGTTTCCGGGCCAGACGCCGGGGCGGATCCGCGGGAGGAACCTCGCGAGGGGGAGGCAGGGGATCCCGTCGATCGACAGCGGGCGGTCGCCGCGGAAGAGCAGGGCGATCCGCGCGGTCGGGTAGTCCTCCCGGAACGCGCGCAGGGACCGGAGGTCCGCGGGGTCCACCCGGCGGCCGTGCTTCACCTCGAAGGCGCAGAGGCCCCCGGCCCCGTAGAGGACGAAGTCCACCTCCACCCCGGAGCGGGTGCGCCAGTGGAACAGGCGGGCGTCACTCTCCGAGAGATCGATCCAGGCCCGTAGATGCTGGGCCACGATGCCCTCCAGCGCATGTCCTCCGATCTCCTCCGGACGATCGAGAGGCCCGCGCGGTCGGAGCGACCGGTAGACCCCGGCATCGAAGAAGAAGAACTTCGGATGGACCGCCACTGCCCGCCGAGCCCGCTTCGCGAACGCGGGAAGCCGGAAGGCGATGAGGAGATCCTCGAGCACCGAGACCCAGGAGTCCACCGTCCGGCGCTCCACCTGGCACTCCCGGGCCACCGCGCTCACGTTGAGCGGACAGGCATGAGAGAAACTCATGGCCTCGAGGAATCGCGAGAAGGGCCCGATGTCACGCACCAGCCCCTCCATCAGGACCTCCTCGCGGAGATAGAGGTCCGCGTACGCTCGTAGCGTCGCCGAGGGACAGCCGGAGTCGAGGACCACCGGCAGGAGTCCGATCTCGAGCGCGTTCGTGAGATCGAAGGCGTCTCCCAGCTCGCCGGCCAGGAAGGGGTGGAGCGAGCAGGTCAGGGCCCGCCCCCCCAGGAGGTCGACGCCCCCCCGGCGCAGCTTCCGGGCGCTCGAACCCGTGAGGATGAACCGGAGTCCGCGCTTCTCCTCGAGCAGCGCGTGGACGACTTCGAGCAGCGCGGGGACCTTCTGGACCTCGTCGAGGAAGACCGTTGACGCTCCCGGGCGGCCGAGGACGATCTCGCGCAGGTGTTCCGGGCGCGCCGAGAGGGTCCGATGGAGGCCGGGGTCCAGGAGGTCGATCGCCAGCGCCTCCGCGAAGCGGCTGCGGATGAGCGTCGACTTCCCGGTTCCGCGTGGGCCGAACAGGAAGAAGCTGCCGGGTGGTGGGTCGAAAAATCGACTAACCGATTCCATTTCGCGACTCATTATGGAATCGAACTACACAAAATGCAAGCCCCACATCCCCGACCGTCGTCCGGCCCGCCCTCACGCTCTCAGTCGATGTCGCCGAGGGCGTAAGTCCCCTTGACGGCGAGGAAGGCGAAGAGCACGGGCTTGTCGCCGGCCTTGTACTTCAGGGCCAGCCACTCGCCCTCCCCCTCCGTCTTCCTCTCGAAACCGTCCGGCACGAGCGGGCCCGCCTTCCGGATCTCGGCGATCCGGCGCAGGACCGAGTCCACCTGCGTCTTCTCCGGATCCTTCGTGTAGTCGCAGACGTCCTTCCACTTCCGGGCCTCGTCGGGGCCCCGATAGACCACGTAGCCGGCCGCCGCCGCCGCGTCTCCCTTCTCCGCGAGCGCGAGCAGCTCGGTGAGCCGCGCGCGGACGGCGTCCTCCATGGACGGCGCCGGGGCGGGCGCGGCGGTCCCCGGGGGGGGGCGGTCGCCGCATCCGAGGCACGTGCCCAGGACACCGATCACGATCGCGGCAAGCCGGGTCCGTTTCACCATTGCGTCCTCCCGAGTGTCGTGCGAGGCGTCAGCGATGATACCCGCTGCCGGTCGCCCGGCCGGCGATCCGTCTTGACCCCGGCCGGTGCAAGGTCTAGGCTTTGCCCTCCCCTGATACCCCTTCTGAAAGGAAGACCCCATGAAGACGGTCGTATTGTCGGCACTGGCGATCTCGATCGCCGTTTCCCTGGTCGCCTGCGGCGGCGGCGGGGCCGGAGCCACCCCGAAGGACACCTTCGAGGCGCTGAAGAAGAT
>JALOQY010000235.1 GCA_025459285.1 Planctomycetota bacterium
GCATTCAACGGCTTGAAACAGCTTTGTGGTCGAGCCGATGAGGATGCCCGGTCTTGCTTCAGTTCCGGGCGGCGTAGAGTTTGAGAAGGTTGTGCGTGGTGCACACCAGCGACCACTCTCCCTGCACCGTCGAGAGGCCTCGGTGCAGGAACTGGCGGAATCCCCTCGCCTGTTTAATCTGGCCGAAGACCGGTTCCACGACCTGACCCGCGGGCGGTAGGGACTCTTGAAGCCCCCGGCTTTGAGCTTCTCCCGCATCGCTTGCGTCCTCAGGGCCGCTCCTCGACGAGGCACTGCGCGATGCTGCTCTTCGTTGACACGAGAGCGTTCTACGCGGTGGCCGACCGCTCGGACTTCAGCCTCGTCGACTGCACGAGCTTCGCGGTCATGGAACGCCACGGCATCGAGGAGGCGTTCGCTCTCGACGACCACTTCCGGCTCTACCGCTACGGACCCGGGCGCCGGAGGAGCTTCGGCGTCCTGCCGTGATCATCAGCAGCCCCCACCGCGGCAGGGGTGAAGGCCCGCGCAACCGCCTCGTGCCGGAAGGTGAACATGCGCTCCAGCCGGCGTCGGACGGAACGGGCGAGGAGGAGCGCGCCGAGGGGGCCGAAAGGCAGGCGGTACGCGACCTCGTCCGTCATGACGCAGGCATCCGATCCGTCCGGCCCGAAGCGGTGGACGTGGTCCCACTCCGCGAAGGGGCCGCGCACCTGCACGTCGTGGAACTCGCGGTTCGGCACGGGGGCCCGGTGTTCGGCGACCCAGAGCCGCGAGAACGGCCCGACCCGGAGGCGGAGCGTCACCCGCGTCCCCTCCGCGAGCCCCTCGCCCTCCCGGGAGACGACCTCGACGCGGTCCCACGGCGGGATCAGGTCCGCGAGGGCCTCCGGCCGCTCGTGCCAGCGCCAGACGGCCGTTGCCGGGGCCGCGATCCGGCTTCGGGCACGGAAGGACCGACGCGGGCCGGTCCGATAATGTTCAAATAAAATATTTGACATTCAGAATCCCTCCGGGTAATCTCCATCCCGCAGTCGAAACCCAGGTGCATTGATCCAGGAGGATACCCATGCGCACCAGCATGTTTCTCGTTCTGATCGCCGCCGGCACGATGGTCCTGCCGGCTCCCGCTCTCCTCGCCGGTGGCAGCTGCGGCGGATGTCCCGCCGGGGCCGTCGCGACGATGGACATCGTGGATACGGCCGTCTCGGCCGGGAAGTTCAACACGCTCGTGACGGCGGTGAAGGCCGCCGGGCTCGTGGACGTCCTCAAGAGCGACGGCCCCTTCACCGTCTTCGCCCCGTCGGACGAGGCCTTCGCGCGGCTCCCCGAGGGGACCGTGGCGGGTCTGCTGAAGGACACCGCGGCCCTGAAGGCCATCCTGACCTATCACGTGGTGCCCGGGAAGTTCATGGCCGCCGACGTGGTGAAGAGCACGTTCCTCGCCACCGCCCAGGGACAGAGTCTCTACGTGACCCTATCCGGAGACGAAGCCCGTGTCGACGGCGCCCGCATCGTGAAGACCGACATCGCGGCGAAGAACGGCGTCATCCACGTGATCGACGCGGTCGTCCTGCCGCGGAAGAACATCGTCGAGACGGCCGCTGCCGCCGGCACCTTCAAGACCCTGCTCGCCGCGGCGCAGGCCGCCGGCCTCGTCGAGACGCTCTCGAACGGCGGGCCGTTCACCGTCTTCGCCCCCTCGGACGAGGCATTCGCGAAGCTCCCCGCCGGCACGGTGGAGGGTCTCCTCGCCGACAAGGCGAAGCTGACCGCCATCCTGCTCCACCACGTGCTGCCGGGCCGGGCCCTCTCCGGCTCCCTCGCCGTGGGCGACACGCGGGTCGAGACCGCGGGGAAGACCGCCTTCGTTCTCAGCCGCTCCGCTGACGGCAGCGTCCGCGCGGGCAGCGCCCGGGTCGTGGCGGCCGACGTGCTCGCCGGCAACGGCGTCATCCATGTGATCGACAGCGTCCTCCTTCCGCAGTAAGCTTTGTCTCAGCGGGCCGCGGGCATCGACCCGCGGCCCGCCGTCGTTTCCGGAGGAGCGCCCGTGACCGAGCCCGTGAGCACCTGTTCGATCGGCGACCTCGCGGAGGCCACCGGCCTCTCCACCGACGCCATCCGCGTGTGGGAGAAGCGCTACGGCCGCCCGCAGGCCATCCGCCTCCCCTCCGGCCATCGCCGCTACCGCGAGACGGACGTGCGGTGGCTCCGGCGCGTCGCCGAGGCCCTTGCCCGCGGCCACCGCCCGGGGAAGGTCGTGCTCCTCGACGAGGAGGAACTGGACGCCCTCCTCGCCGCGCCGGCGGGAACCCCGGCGACGGCCTTCGCGAAGAAGGTCCTCGGGTTCGCCCGGGAGAGCCGGACGGCCGACGTGCGGCGCCTGCTCACCGGCCGGGCCCGGTCCGAGGGGCCGCGGAAGTTCCTCGCCACGGCCGGGGAGGTCCTCACGGCCGCTGGCCGCGCGTGGGCCGACGGTCAGCTCGGCATCCGCCACGAGCACCTGCTCTCGGAGATCCTCGCGGATGTCCTCCGCGGCCTGCGGGAGGAGGTCCCCGATCGGCGCGGCGGCGAGGTTGTCCTCCTCACGACCCTCCCCGGCGAACGGCACGCTCTCGGACTCCAGCTTGCGGCGCTGGCCGCGAAACTCGCCAGCGCCGAGGTCCGCATCCTCGGCGCGGAGACCCCGATCCCGGAGATCGCCGACGCCGCGCGGGAGAGCGGCGCATCCGTCGTGGCGCTCAGCATCTCGCTGGCCTCGGGCGGCCCGGACACGGACCGGACGCTGGCCGAGCTGCGCGACGCCCTCCCCCCCGGCGTCCGCCTCCTCGCCGGAGGCCGGGGCGCCCGTGGCGTCCGCCGCGGCCCGCGCGGCGTCGGCTTCCCCGCCGACCTCGCGGAGTTCGAGGCCCTCCTCACGAAGGCCCGCTGACAGCCCGTCGCCGAGAGGCTTCCACCAACACGAAGGCACACGGCGGCGGGCGGTTAGCCGGGTGCGCAGAGACGTCCGATCCACTATGATGGGCCCGAACCGAGGGTCGGGCGGGGCCGCCCGTGCCGGGGAGCGTCGTGTCGCCCGACGCGGGGACGGGTGCGGACCGCCGAAGGACCCGGGCATCGGCTGCCCGTCCGGCCCGTCGACAGGAGGAGGAAAGCACATGCCTGCCGCCACCATCCGAGCCACGACGTTCCAGATCCGCTACCGGGACGCACTGCTGACCGAGAGGCAGTGGGACGCGGAGCTCCGCCGCGCCGTCGCCGCGGCGAACGGGGTCTTCCGGGCGCACGGCATCAGCTTCACGCTGTCGCAGGTCGCGCACCTGAGCGAGGAGGCCAGCATGGCCCTCCTGACCCGGAGCGTGGACGAGGAGAGCCGGGCGGAGGGGATCTCCCGCGACGCGTACTTCCAGCGGGAGCGGCGCCTCGACTCCTATGTCCAGCAGTCGAGGACCGGCGCCCGGGGACCGTTCCGGTACGGGGGCTTCCTCGTCCGGGCCTTTCCGATGAGCGCCGCCGCCACCTCGGCGACGGCCGCGCGCCCGGCGAGCCAGGAGGCCCTTGACATCCTCCAGTTGAACCGGGCCGCCGGGGAGATCGCGACCTACTGGGTCCCGGGCTTCAACAGCGGCTACCACGGCCTGACCTACATGCCCGAATTCAACCCCGGCGTTTCCCGGACCCGGGAGGGCATCCTGATCAGTTTCGGAGCGGCCCGCGACATCCTGGCCCACGAGATCGGGCACCTGCTCATGCGGGCCGGCCACTGCACATTCGAGGGGCCGGACGGGGCGACGGAGGGCAGCGCACCTGCCACGAACCTGATGCACCGCGACAACGAGTCCCGCACGGGGACCGCGCTGACGGGGGGACAGGTCCGACGGATGCTCGCCGAGGGCCGCGACTACCTGCGGGGCTGAGTGCATGCTGGTCGGGGGTACCGCTCTCGCCGGCTCCTACGCCGGACACCGCCGATCCGATGATATCGATCTCTTCACGCGGGACGAGCCGGCCTTCCGTTCAATGTGGCGGCGGCGGGATCTCTGGTTTCCCTCGGCGCCGTCATCGAGGTCCTCCAGAGTTCGGCGCAGTTCCACTCGGCCACGGGCGTGCTCGCCGGCCATGGGTTCACGGTCCAGGTGGTCCAGGATCCGCCACTCTTCGCGGTGGGGTCGTCTTCCCGCGCCGGGGACGCGGTGGTCGTGGCCGACCTGCCGACCCTCTCGAGGATGAAGGCGGCGACGCTGGGCAGCCGCTGCTCGGAGAGCGATCTCTCCGTCCGTCTCTCCCGCGTCCGGTGCCCCGCGAGCACCGGCCTTCGAACCGTCTCCGTCAGCAGCCGATGGTGCGACCGTGCACTCCCGACGGCCCGGCACCGGCCGGCCTATCTTCCTTCCCCGCGTCCGGGAACACTGATCCTCAGCTCGGAGCGCCCCGGCGCGATCGTCACGGTTCCCACGTCCACGAACTTCCGCGCGACCCGGACCCGGACGAACCCGGGCCCAGCAGGCTCCGGGTCGGAGCTGGTTTCGAGCGCCCCGGGCCAGGACACCGAGACGTGGTAGACACCCGGCTCCAGCCCCGGTACCCGCGCGCACCCATCGCCGCCAATCCAGGCTTGGGTCTCTGGCCGCCGGGCCGAGGCGGTACCGCCCTCCAGCAGGTGCAGCGGCCCACGAAGCAGGACAACTCCGCCCGAGAGTGCCCCGATCGGCATGTCCGGGTCGGCGCAATCGACCTGGATCCGGGTGCAGTGCTCCTCGAGGGCGACCGAGGCCGAGACCATGCCCCCCCCCTGGAGGATGATCTCGGAAGGGGAAACGCGCACCTGTGGACTGCCGGATACGACCCGGTAGGTGCCGCCGGGAAGATCCGAAAGGTGCCACGCCGCACGGCTGGCTGCGGGGACTTCGATGTTGACCCGGTGCGACCGGCAGGAGGGCGCTGCCGCCGCCGAGCAGGAGAGCGTGAGGATCTGCGGGCTGTCCGCAGCATTGGCGATCGTGAGGTCGACGCAGCAACCCTCGTACGCGAGTTCGTGCTCCGCTTTGAGCAGCCCCACGGAGGGATCGACGAGGCCCGGAAGCCCGACCCGGTGCACATGGCGGACACCGCCCCTGTCCAGCCACGCGACCTCGAACTGGGCCGCGCTGAACTCGTCCGACGACCGGACGACGATCGGCTCTCCGCTCGCGCCGCGCCAGCGCCACTCCGCCTCCGGGATCCGTCGCACCTGGAGATCCCCCACGGCGTCACTCGGAGCCAAGCTGATGAAGATCTCGACGAGAGGTCTGAGCCTCGTCAGGTCGAGTCCGATGCGCCCACCCGCCGGCGCCTCGAACGGTCCGTGGAGAACCACTTCCTGCGACTGGCTCCCGCCGCCGAAAAGGCGATCACGAATGACGTACGCACCCGGCGGAAGCTGGATCGCTTCGCACGGGAGCGGATACCGCCAGAGGTCCCCGGCCGGTACGCTCCGCAACTTGACGCTCGACATCCAGGACGGCGCGAGCACTTCCAGATGGCAGCTCCGGTCCACCTCGACATCGAGGGGATCGCCCGCCTCTCCCCATGATGGCACCTCGACGAAGCGGTCCACGATCCCATCCCCGTGCACCCATACGACCGCCGGCTCCGGGAGGTGACCCGGGAGAGTCAGGACCCCGTCGTCGCCGGTCCGTCCGTCCCGGGATCGCTCTGCAGGCGCACGTCGCCCGATGGACCACGAGCCGAGTCGATCTCCCGAAGCGAGCCCGCGTCCTCCGGTCCGCTCGGAGTACCTTGCCAGGAACGGCTCGGCCCAGACCGCCGGCTCCACACGGACCGCCGCCCCCGGCAGCGGCCGGTCCTCGCATCGCACCCGGATCGATACACACCCCTCCCGGACCAGGAACTCCAACCGGTCCAGGGTCTCCTCGACACACCACTGGGGACCGCCGGATCTGCCGTCGGAGGAGATGACCAACACCTTGCGGACCCCTTCTGCGCCGAGCTGCAACTCGAGCGGCTCTGCGACCGCGTCCGCGCCTGCCGAGAGGAGTGTGAGCCGCCAGACTCCCGAGCGAAGGGTGAGGAGATCGCCGTCCCGCACGGGCTTGGACCACCCCTGCCCGCCACCCGGATCCGCGGCCAGATCATGGATGGAAAGCTGATACCCGCGCCTGGAGGGCTCGCCATCCGCCAGGATCGCGATGGGGAGATCCACGCTGGTCCCCAGTCGGATCAGTATCTCCATGTCGGTGAACCGGGCAGAGAATGGCACCTCATCGGGGGAGCGGTACACCACTCCCCCCGTACCGAACCGGGCGTGCTCCGCCCGGACCAGGGGCACGAACCACCCGCCCGGCACCTGCGCACGGAAGCGCCCGTCCTCGTCGCACACGCACGCCACGACCCCGTTGCCCGGTCCATGGACCGTCACTCGGGCCCCCGCCGCGGGCTCGTCGTCCCGCCCGACGACCCTTCCGCGAACGGTGCGGAGCGCCTCGAAGTCGGTCAGGGGCCGGAGGGCGACGACCGTCCGCGGCCCGCCCTCGCCTGGCCTCAGCTCCACGGCCATCCCGACGTGGCCGGCGGCTTCCACGAAGCACCGGCGCCGGTGCAGGCCCGCCGGGAAACGAACGGTGGCCTGTCCCGCCGTGTCGCAGACGACCGGATCTTCCGAAAGGGCACCGAGGTCGCGCACCTGCGCCCCCCCGAGGGGCTGCGAGGTGAAGGTGCTCACCACGAGGAGACCGACCGCGCCCGGCGTGTCCGCCAGGCTCGTCCCTGGCCAGGACCGGGGCATCGCCGGCGCATCGACCTCCTCCAGCCCCGGTTCGTCCGGTGGGCCGAGGAGCGTCGCACCGGGCCGCAGCACGGCGACACCCACGACCCAACCCGCAACCAGGATCAGTACCCCCGGGACGATGAGGCCGTGGCTCGTGGCCGGGCTTTTCACCATCCGTCTGCTCCTTCTTCCGACCCTCCACGGGCCCTGCGCGTCCGGGTAACGGCGCGGACGCCGGCAACGTCCTGGCCCTTCCCCTGCGGACCGAGCGGGCCCCTGTCCACGGGCTCAGCAGGTCGGACGAGCCATCATACCTTCGAAGGACCCGAGCGGTCGACTCCTCGAAGGACTCCATCTTCGCCCTCGATCCCCGAACCGCCACGCGGGGGCGCCGGACGCGGTTGCTCGCGACAGCAACGTCCACCCGAAGCGCCGGGTCGTCAAGTCGCACCTTCCGGCAGCTCCACGCGCTACCGATGGGCGCCCTCCGGCCCCCTGCGGCGAGGACTTCCGGCCCCCCCGCGCACACCGGAGTCCAAGATCCGCGGCGGCCGGCAAAGTTCGCGGCGGGCGGGGTTTGGATGACAATGGCCGACCGGGCAGCGACCGGCCCGACCCGCGGCCGGCCCGACCCGTGGAGGGAACCTTGGCGGACACCCCGGCGGCCCGGATCGCGCACTGGAAGTCGCGGCTCATCGACCTCTCGCTGCGCAACAAGCTCATCAACGGTCCAGGCCACCGAGTTCCGCCGCGTGAAGGACGAGGAGCTTTCGAAGCAGCACACCGACGCCCTCCTCCAGACCACTCTGACGAAGAAGGAGCTCGACAAGGCGCTCTACAACCTCTGGCTCCGGTCCCACACGTCCTTCGAGGAGCAGGGCGTCATCACGCTCTTCCTCGCCGTGGGCCTGCTGCGGTGGTTCGAGCCCACGAGCCCGCCGGAAGGCCGCCTCGCGCCCATCTACCTCCTGCCCGTCTTCCTCTCGCGCCCCGGGGTGGGCCGCCCCTTCATCCTCCGCGCCGCCCCGGAGGACCCGCAGGTGAACCCCTCGCTCCTGCGCAAGCTCGAGGTCGAGTACGGCGTGAAGGTCCCGATCCCCGAGACCGAGGAGGGCATCGACCCCGACGCCCTGCTTTCGGCCTTCAAGGCCGCGCGGCCCGACCCGCGCTGGCAGGTGCTCTCCGACATGCACCTCGGCCTCTTCTCCTTCTCGAAGTACATCATGTATCGGGACCTGGAGGACCAGGCCGGCGCGCTCCTCGAGAACCGCCTCGTGGGCCGCCTCGCCGGGACCGCCGCCGCCGAGGCTTCCCCGCCCCCGCCGGCCCCCGAGGAGCTCGACCGCCTCCGCCCCCCCGCCGAGGTCCACCAGATCCTCGACGCCGATTCGAGCCAGCAGCTCGCCATCGAGACGGTGCGCCGCGGCAGCGACCTCGTGCTCCAGGGGCCGCCGGGCACCGGCAAGTCCCAGACGATCGCCAATCTCATCGCCGAATCGCTCGCCGAGGGGAAGACCGTACTCTTCGTCTCGGAGAAGATGGCGGCCTTGGAAGTCGTGAAGAAGCGCCTCGACCGCGCCGGCCTCGGCGACTACGTCCTCGAACTCCACAGCCGCTACGCCGCGAAGCGCGACGTGGTCATGGAACTCAAGCGCTGCCTGGAGAGGGACCGGCTCTCCGCGCCGCCCGGAGACGACGCGGCGGCCCGTCTCCCCGCGGCGCGCGCCGTCCTCGACGGCTACGTGGCCGCACTGCACGAGCCCTTCGGCAAGGGAGGCCAGACCCCCTACGAGGCCCACGCCACCCTCGCCCGCCTCGCCGCGGTGGCCGACGTCCTCGTCCCCGTGGAGGCGCCGGAGGACCTGCCTCCCGACGCACGCCTCGACCTCCGGCGGCGGCTGACGGAATACGCCCTCGCGGGAACGGCCGTGGAACCGTTCGAAGAACACCCGTACCGCTTCTGCCGCCTGACCTCGGTTCCCCGCGCGACGGAGGTGGAACTCGCGAGCCGGCTCGACTCGCTGGCCCGCCTCGCCGCCGACCTCGGCACGAAGGCCGCGGCCCGCGCCGGGGAACTCGGCCTCCCCGCCCCCGCCGATCTCGCGGGAGCGGAGAGTCTCGTGAAGCTCCTCGGCCACCTCGCTCACACCCCGCGCCCGGAGGGTGACTGGCTCGCCGACCCCGCGTGGCCCGGGACCTCGCCGGAAGGCCGGGCGATCGCCGCCCGCTGCCGGAAGTTCCGCGACGGCCGGGAAGTGCTGGCGAAGTCGTGGACCGACGGCCTCTACGCGCTGGCCCTCGATGACCTCGCCGCGCGCCGCCACCGGGCCGGGACCGGCCTCCTCCGGTTCTTCCGCCCTTCCTGGTGGAGGGATCGGTTGCTCCTGAAGACCGCGCTCCGGCCCGGGGCCGCGCGCTCCGCGGCGGAGATCATCGCCGACCTCGACCTCGCCATCGCCACGCGCGACGCCGGCAACGCCATGGACGCCGGGGCGACCCGCGCCACGGAGATCTTCGGCCGCTTCTTCCGCCGCCGCGAGACGAGCCCCGAGGATCTCGACGGTCTGATCGGATGGGTGGGCCGCCTGCGGGAGATGGTCCCCGGCGCCGTCCCCCCGGCCCTCGCCGCCGCGGCCGGCGAGCCGAAGCGCCACGACGGGCCGCTCGCCGAGGTCCGCGAGGCGCTCCGCCTCGCCCGCGAGGAGTCGGCGCAGGTGGCCACCCTCCTCGGCGCCGAAGCCCTCCCGGACGGACTCCCCGGCCTCGCCGACTGGGCGGCGGCGGCCCGCGCCCGGATCGAGGAGGTCCACGCCGCGGCGACCTTCCGCCGCGCCGAGGCGGCCTGCGCGGAGGCGAAGCTCGCGCCGTTCCTCGAGGCCGCCGGGAAGCATGGCCTCGCCCCCGGCCATCTCGCCGACGCTTTCGAGAAGTGCGCGGCGACGCTCCTCATCGACCGCGTCCGGGCGGCGCGGCCGGCGCTGCGGAACTTCGACCGGGGCGCCCACGAGGAGGCCATCCGCCGGTTTTGCGCGCTCGACGCCGCCTCGTTCGCCGGCGCCTCCGGCCGCCTCCGGGCGCGGCTCGACGAGAGCCTTCCCTCGGCGCGGAGCTTCTCCCCGCAGTCCGACGTCGGCCTCCTCCTGCGCGAGGCGGCGAAGAAGCGCCGCCACCTGCCGATCCGCACGCTCCTCGACCGGGCCGGCGTGGCGGTCCGGAAGCTGAAGCCCTGCTTCATGATGGGCCCGCTCTCCGTGGCGCAGTTCCTGCCCGTGGGCTCCGCGCCCTTCGACATCGTGGTGTTCGACGAGGCGAGCCAGATCTGCCCGGAGGACGCCGTGGGCGCCATCGCCCGGGGCCGGCGGCTCGTCGTGGTGGGCGATTCGAAGCAGCTCCCCCCCACCTCCTTTTTCGCCTACGACCCGGACACCGGGAAGGACGAGGAGAACGAGGAGGCTCCGCCGGACCTGGAGAGCGTGCTCGACCTCGCGGCCTCCTCGGGCTTCCCGAGCCTGCGCCTGCGCTGGCACTATCGAAGCCGTGACGAGAGCCTCATCGCCTTCAGCAACCACCACTTCTACGACGACGCGCTCTACACCTTCCCGGGACCCGGCGGCGACCGGGGACTCGGCGTGGCCTTCCACCACGTTCCCGACGGGGTCTACGACCGCGGGGGAAGCCGCGACAACCGCGTCGAGGCGCGCGCCGTCGCCGCAGGGATCGCCGCGCAGCTCGAGGCCGCCCCGGAGCTGTCGGTCGGCGGGGTGGCCTTCTCCGAGGCCCAGCAGCGGGCGGTGCTCGACGAACTGGAGAGGCTCATGAAGGCGCGGCCCGGCCTTGAGGAACTCCTCGCGAACCGCGCCGACGAGCCGTTCTTCATGAAGAACCTGGAGAACGTGCAGGGAGACGAGCGCGACGTGATGTTCTTCTCCGTGGGCTACGGCCGGGACGGAGCGGGGAAGCTCACGATGAACTTCGGCCCGCTGAACGGCGAGGGAGGTCACCGGCGGCTCAATGTCGCCGTCACCCGCGCCCGGTGTGCCGTGAAGGTCTATGCCTCGGTCCTGCCGGAGGAGATCGACCCGGCGCGGACCACGTCGCGGGGCGCGGCGCTCCTGCGCGACTACCTCGCCTACGCCCGGGACGGCGCGCGGGCCGCGGCGGCGGGCGGGAGCGGCGAACCCACGGCGGTGGAGGCCTCGATCGCCACGGCGCTCACGGCGGAGGGGCTCCGGGTGGCCCGGCGGCTCGGCGCGTCGAACTGGCGCCTCGACCTCGCCGTCGCGAGCCCCGACGCGCCGGAGCGGTGGCTCCTCGGCATCGTGTGCGACGGCCCCAACTACCGGATGGCGGCCACCACTCGCGACCGGGACCGCACGCGGCCGGAGGTCCTCTCCCGGCTCGGGTGGCGGATCGTCAACGTCTGGTCCCCGGACTGGATCCGGTCCCCCGCGAAGGAGAAGGAGCGCCTTCTCGCGGAGTTGAAGGCGGCGATCGCCGATGCGGCGCGCGCCGAACCGCCGCCGGTGGCGGAGCCGCCCCCCGGGGCGCCCGTGGCCGGCCCCTTGACGGATGGTCCCCTCACGGAGGACCCGCCCGCCGGGTCGCCGCCGGCCGAGGTCCCCGCGGAGGAGGCCGCCGCCGCACCACCCCCCGCCCCGGACCCGAAGCCGAACGCGAAGAAGGCGCCGGCGCCGGTCCTCCCGGAGGGGCCGCCTCCCTATTCGATCACCCCCGCCTCTAAGCTCAGGGTCCGCGGACCGTTCAGCGAGGCCAACGAGAGCTTC
>JALOQY010000236.1 GCA_025459285.1 Planctomycetota bacterium
CACCGCGGCCGTACGATTCGCGCGCGCTCCGGGTGGACAACAATTGGCCCGCCGAGTCCTTCGAGGAGTGGGTCTGTGTCGTCGCGGCGTCGATCCGGAAACCACCCCCCCCGGCCGCGGCGACGTCGCCGCTACCGCGCATGTCGCGCGGGTCCCGGCCCCGCCGGCGGAGACTGCTCCTCGCCGTCTGCCTGGCCGGGGGGCTCGCGGTGCTCGCGCTCCTCGTCCTGGTCGCCGTCCGGGCGCTCGACCCCCGGGGGATCTCGGCGGAAGCGGATCTCGTGTTCGGCGAGCAGCATCTGAAGGTGGTCGTCGCACTCCTCGAACTGCACAAGGTTCGCTATGGCCGGTATCCGGACACTCTCGGTGACCTGAAGTTCATCGGGCCATGGGACGAGATGGCGCTGGGAAACGTCGACTACTGGCCCGCCGCCGACCGCTCCGCGTACTACGTCGAGGTCCGGTGCGGGTTCAGCGGCAGACCGGACCTGGAGATGCCGGAGGAATTCTGGCAGGGGACGGGCTTCACGCGGCATCTGAAGCCGAAGTCCGACTGACGCGGACCCGTGGTCCGCACGGTGGCCGGGCCGCTCCTGACGGGAGGCTCCATGCGCATTGCGGTGACGGGAGCGTTCGGCTACTCGGGCCGATACATCGCGAAGCGTCTGCTCGACGCGGGCCACGAGGTGGTCACCCTGACGAATTCCCTCCGCCGCCCCGACCCGTTCGGCGGACGTGTGCCGGCGTTCCCGTTCCACTTCGACGACCCCGGGAAGCTGCGCGAGTCCCTGCGGACCACCCAAGCCCTGGTCAACACGTACTGGGTGCGGTTCGACCACCGTCTGTTCACCCACGACCAGGCGGTGGCGAACACGAAGGTCCTCTTCGCGGCCGCCCGGGAGGCCGGGGTGCGGCGGATCGTCCATGTGAGCATCACCAACCCGGACGCGGCCTCGGACCTGCCGTACTTCCGTGGCAAGGCCGAACTGGAGGCGCACCTGCGCGGGCTCGAGGTCCCCTTCGCGATCCTGCGGCCGACCGTCCTCTTCGGGAAGGAGGACGTCCTGATCAACAACATCGCGTGGTCGCTCCGTCACCTGCCGGTGGTGGGGGTGTTCGGCGCCGGGAACTACCGGCTCCAGCCGATCCACGTGGACGACCTTGCGGAGGCCGCCGCGCGGATGGCGACGGAGTCCGATGACCGCATCGTCGAGGCCATCGGCCCCGAGGCTTTCACGTACCGCGGTCTCGTCGCCGCGGTCGCCCGGGCGATCGGCGTGCGGCGGCCGATCGTCCCCGTCCCGCCCGCGATCGGCTACTGGAGCGGCCGGCTGATCGGTCTTTGCGTGCGCGACGTGGTGGTCACGCGCGAGGAGATCCGGGGCCTCATGGAGGGCCGTCTCTTCGTCGACGCGCCGCCCCTCGGCACCACCCGGCTGACGGAGTGGATGGCGCGCCACCGGGAGCGCCTCGGGCGCCGCTACACCAGCGAGATGGCGCGGCGGGTCGACCGGACCTCCGCCTACCGCTCGAACTGATCGCCGGCTGGAGGAAAACGAATCGAGGCGGGCCGGCCGGGGTGCGTTAAATGGGGCGGGAAAGGAGTCGCCATGGCCACCTACCTCAATCGCGACATCGAGGTCCACCACATGCCGGGCATCCGGCACCAGACCATCGGCGGCCACCGGCAGGGAGTCCGGTCGATGGAGGTCTGGCTGCAGGTCCTCGCCCCCGGTGCGGCGACACCCGTGCACCGCCATGCATGCGAAGAAGTGATCCTCGTCCTCTCCGGCTCCGGGACGTGCACGGTCGCGGGCGAGACGTTCACCTTCGGCCCCGACTCGACCCTGGTCCTCGTGCCCGACGTCGTCCACCGGATCGTGAACACGTCGGGGGAGGAGATGCGGATGGTCGCCGCTCTCGGCACGGCGCCGGTCAGGGTCCGGACGGCGGACGGGTCTCCGCTCCCGGTCCCGTGGGAGGCCCCCGCGGACCACGGTCCGACCACGGGCGAACACCGGTCTCCCGTGGGGGTCCCGTGATCCCGGACCACATGCTCGTCCTTGCGGTCCGGGCGGTTGCACGCCCTGGTCGCGTGACCAGCCGTGGCCCATGCGCGATTTCGGTCTCCGAACAGCGGACGGCCACCGCCGCTTGATCGGAAGCGACAGGACGAAGTGAGCCGCGGCCCGGGCCGCCGTGCTGGGGACCGACGTCCGGTGCGCTCGCCCCGCCTGCGGTCCGACCGGCCGGGGCGGGCAATGGAGGATGGAGGATGGGCAGGGGGGGGCGCATGCGATAGAATGGGGGGGGTCGCAGGCGGCGGATCGGAACGAGGTCCATTTCGCAGGAGCACGGCCATGGAGGAAGCGAGTCTGAGTCCTGTCGCGGAGAAGCTCGCGGTGCTCTTCCGGCGGAACGGGTACATGCGGACCCAGAAGGCGGACCGCATCGCTCGCGACGGCTGGAAAAAGTACAAGAAGGGAGACGAGATCCGCCTCGTCGCAAACACGGCAAGGGAGCTGCGGGCCATCCGGCGGCTACTCAAGGAGGCGGGATTCAAGCCCGGCCGTTCGTTCCCGAAGGCGAACCAGTACCGGCAGCCGGTGTACGGTCGGCAGGAGGTCGCGCGCTTCCTCGAGTTCATCAAAGAGAAGCCGAAGGCCTGACCGGTGTCGTGGGGGGGAGGCCGGGCTGACCTGTCCTCCGTCTCGGAGCCATCGGGAGGAGCTTGTAGTTCCGGCTGCCTGCGAGCCTCAGGTCAGGCCGGGAATGCCTGGTCGCCCTGCGCCGTGTGCGACGCGCCGGCCGGTGGGCGGGAGCCAGCGCCCCTGCCTTGAGCGTCCGCCGCTCGCGGCGAACCGGCCAGCCGATCGGCGCGGCAAGGAGGACCGGATGGCGCGACGATGGAAGCGCCGCTCATGCTGACTGCTGCTGGCGCCGTGCTCGCGGCCGCGGGGCTGACTGTCGGCCTGATCGCGCTCGACCGCACCCTCGACCCGTTCGACGACCACCCATTCAGCTCGGTTTCGTGGGCGGGCGCGGACTCGAAGGGGCGGGGTCGGATGGCCCGGGACGCCATTCGCCACCTGTCGCCGGGCACCACCGCGGCCCGGGTGCGCGAGCTGCTCGGGGAGCCCCAGCCGGTTGAACGTGACCCGAGCGGGCGCTCCGACGTGTACGGGAACCGGCTGGAGCACCCTGAGACGTGGTCGTACCATCTGGGCAACTGGAGTGGGCTTGGCCCGTTTGGCTTCGATGACGCGCTCCTGTACGTCCACTTCGACCCGGACGGCCGGGTGGTGGAGGCGGAGGTAACCGGTGGTTAGCGGGCGGCGCCCGCGCTGTGGCAACCATCGCCGCAGGGCCGCCGGCGGCGCTGAGATCCATGCTCGGCGGTCACGGGATGCCCTTGCCGTCCCTGGTACTGCACACCCACGGAGTCTGCGCGCCGCTCGCGGGAGGGCTCGTCGTGGGCGGCTGGGGCTGTCGCCTCGGTCTCGGGTTGGTCGGCGCAGTTTCACTGATGACGTTCCAGAGGCGTGCGGATCGGTGACTCCGCCGGGAACGTCGCTGTGCCGGACGGCTGACCGCGCGGCCCGCCGCTGGATGAGAAGATCCGCCGATCGCAGGACGAGTGGGACGAGATTGCCGGGTCTCCGGAGGATCTGGACCTGACGCCGGAGCAGATGGCCGAACTTCGGCGACGCCTGGCGGACCACCATCTGAACCCCCGTCACTGCCGGACATGGGAAGAGGTCCGTGCGGAGATCGAAGTGCTGGGTCGCCAGGATCCGGATCGAGATTCGCCCGGAGGCCAGAGCTGAACTGCACGCGGCCTTCGCATGGTACGAGGAGGAGCAGGCCGGTCTCGGATACCAGTCCGTCTGAGCGGTCGATGCGACGATGGCCCGGATTCGGAGCCGGCCGCGGAGCTTCCCGGTGGTCGACAGGGATGTGCGGAAGGCCCTGCTGCGTCGATTCCCATATGCCGTGATCTTTGAATTGGGGAAGCGGCGCGTCACGGTGCTCGCTGTCTGCCACGGGCGCCGGAAACCACGTGGCTGGTCGGACCGGATATCTGAGCCGCCGGCGTCGACGTACGGCCAGGCTCACGACCGGTCGACGCAGCCGACCGGCCCCGGCGGCGGCCGTTCCGTGCCCCGAGGCCCGGGTGTCGATCGAGGAGTTTGCCGGGATCCGGGTAGACCACCCGGACCTGCGGGCCGCACTGGCGGCCGAACAGCCGGGGGTCGACGCCAAGGGGCTCCTCCTGTTGCCGGCCTCGGCCCTTCCGAAGGCGCGCGCCGCCCTCCGCCGCCTCGCCCGGCGCTTCTGCATCCGATAGCGTCCCGCCGCGACCATGCCCCGCATCGCTCCCCGTCCCGGCCGGCGGCGGGCGGGCCCGTGCGGGGGGGGGCGCCGGCATCCGGTGTGCCGCTCGCGACGGAAGGACCGGGACCCACGGGCTGAGTAACCCCATCGGCCGACACAAAGGACTTGACCGGAAGCGGATCGTCGAGGATCTTCGGCGTCAGGAACGGAACTGCGGCGCGGAGGTCGGCGAGCCAGTGGAGGCCGCCACGACGGCCGGCAGGAGGGAGATCGGGCCGGCCACTCGCTGTCGCCGGCCGGCCGCGCCGGCGGACGGGCCGCAGGGTGTCGAGCTCTCCGGACGAGACGAAGGAGGCTGCCATGTTCGACCGGAAGTTCTTCGCCGGCATGCGAAGGGGGGGGGCGGTATCGGGGTCTCCAGGGCCAAGCTGTCCGAGGCGCAGCTCGAGATCCTCGTGCAACTCCCCGAAGGGACCACCAGGCTCAAGGAGACCTGCGTCCACCACCTGGGTCTTCTCGGCCAGATGAGCGCGGTCCGCGACATCGACGCGGCGTGGACCCAGACGAAGAAACGTGCGGCCAGGGAGTACCCCGACAAGTTCGCCCTGGACGACCACGGCGTCCTGCACTGGGCAGGCAGAGCGCCCAGGCCGCTCGACAGGAAGATCTCCCGGGAGACTTTCGTGAAGCTCAACGAGATGGCGGAGGAAGAAGGCTCGAGCGTGAACGCGCTCGTGTCCAGGCTCATCAAGGCCTACCGGAAAGGGAGGGCCTGACCCGGGTCAGGCCGGGAAGCGGTGATGGCATGGCGAAGAGGCGAAAGAGAGCGCATGGCGTCGAATCCAGAATGGTGGACCGAGCTGACCTGAGCATCACGGGAGAGGCGGACTACATGGTGCGCCGAGCGCTCGCCGGGGAGGGCCGGGTGGTGACGCTGGGTGCCCTGGTCTTCTTCTCGACCGCCACCGGGGATGCCTGGATGCTCGATCCCGCGGACAACCTCGCCCTGGGTCTGGCGCGCGACGGCCGTGCCTTGCCCACCAGGATCATGGAGACCCGGGAGCGGTTCGCGGTCGAGTGGACGCACTCGTACCGGATCGATGGCGACGTCATGACCTTCGTGGACGGCACGGGTCGATCGAGGGAGATATCCGGCTACCCAGCGGTGGAGATCGAGAGTGCGATCCGCAGGATGCAGTCGGCCGGCCGGTGACTCGCATCGGTCGAATCCGCCTGGTGGACCCGACCGGAGCCGAGTTCGATGACTCGGCGTCAGGGGATGCCTTCCGCAAGCTCTCGAAAGAGCCGCGCCTGAAGGTCCTGCAGACCTCCGCCCCCGTGCGCGATGCCGTGTGGAGACTGGTCAACGAGCACTGCTGTACTCCGCCCGGCAGGTGGTGCCCGTGTTGAGCAACCCCCGGGTTCGGAGAATCTCCGCCGGCTTCGGCAGCGATCGCCGGAACCGCGAGTTCGTTGAGCTGAGTGAGCAGTATGGCAAGGCCGAACTCTGCGCCTGGGAAACGTTCGAGTATCGTTAGCCGCGACGTCGGGCCCGAGAACACATCGGACGGCGCTCCGTGCTGGCGCGGGGTCCGGAAGGCCGGCTCGCGATGGAGGTAGACCATGCTCCTGGTCACATGGCGCGTGTCGGGGAAGGAGTTCGACGTCGATTCCTTCGTCGCCGAGTTCGCCCTCGAGCCCTATGTCGTCTTCCGGGCGGGCGAGGCGCGCAGCCGTGGCCGGGGGCTGCACACCGAGTCGGGCTTCAACCACCCCGTCGGTCGGGACGACGACGATCTCGACCACGCGCTGGAGGACATGCGGGTGTTCCTGCGCGAGCGGCGGACGGTCCTCGAGGCGATCGTCCAGCGCGGCGCGGCGAGTTCGCTGGCGGTCGGATTCACCGTGGGTGACGACCAGCACTTCACGCGGAGCGTCCACATCCCACCTGACCTCCTCCGGGAGATGGCCCTCGCCGACGTGGAACTGGAGGTGTCGGCCTACCCGTGCGGCGGAGACGAGGAGCCGGCCCCGCCGGCCCCGCCGGTCGGCTCCGCGGGCGGTTGAGGGCCGGCGCGAGGACTCCGGGGGCGGCGACGCGAAGAAGCTCCACGTCATCCTGGACCGCTGCTTCGACGAGGGGGTGCGCCGCTGGAAGATGATGGGCGTCGAGTTCACGAACTTCCACCGCACCCTCGCCACGTACGTCCGCGCCTTCACGAACGCCGGTTTCCGGGTGAGCACCATCCGCGAGCCCACGATCGCGCCGGAGGAGCTGGCCACCTGGCCCTGGCTCGACGACGAACTCCGCGTCCCGAACTTCATCGTCTACCGGCTCGGAAAGCCCGGGGAGGCCGGTGCCTGATCCCTGCGTCATCTGGCGTGGCGCCCTGGAGTCGGCCGCTTGGAGTGGGGGACGCGGCGTCCCGCGCGGTAATGTTCGGAGGCGGATCGGAGAGGGACGTCCGATGCTGTCGCTGTCACATGGTCCGCGTTACGGCGCGGCGACCGGAGGAGATCGAAGATGCGGCACGACAGCCAGGGGGGCGGTTCACCCGGTGTGGCCTCCGCGCCGTCGGAGCTGGGCGGCCCTCCGGCCCGGTCTCCACGAAGCCACTGGCCCGCCGGGCCTTCCGCGCCCTGCCTCGGCCATGGAAATGGGAGGAAGACATCCGGAGTCCGGCCCCCCCGGGCGGGCCCGAGGCGTGCGAGACACGCGGCCATTTCGGTGGCTGGCGTCATGGTCGTCCTCGTGGTCCTCGTCGCTTCCTGTGCCCACACCGTTCCCTCCATCGCCGCCCATGTGAGTTGCGAGGCCCTCTGCGTTCAGCTTCCGACAGGTGGGGCCGAGGTGGACGTGTACTGGCCGGATGGTGCGGAACCGGCTCCGATGGTGATCGTCGCGCACGGGTTCTCGCGGGGCCGCCACAACATGTCGGGCTGGGGCCAGCATCTGGCCGGAGAGGGGATCGTGGCGGTGGTGCCCGATCTGCCGACATGGTCGGACCACGTCCGCAACGGCCGGTTCCTGTCGGAACTTCGCGCACACCTGCTCGGCGATGAGTCGTTCAGGAAGCGGATCGACGCGGCCCGGGTCGGACTGATGGGGTTCTCGGCCGGTGGATTGTCCAGCCTGTTGTCGGCGGCCGGTTC
>JALOQY010000237.1 GCA_025459285.1 Planctomycetota bacterium
ACGCCGGCGTGCTGGCCTCCGCCCCGGAGGCCCTCGTCGACGAGGTGGCGTTCGTCATCGCACACACGCCGGTCGAGGTGCTTCGCGTCGCCTCGCGCCTCGGGCAGGCCGGGCTCCTCCTCGACAACGCCCGCGCCGTCGGCGAGGTCGCGGCGAAGGTCTCCTACGCGCGACTCGTGGAGAAGGGCGATCGCACGACGCTGGCCCTCGCGCGGGGGCCGGGCGACTTCGTGGAGATCCCGCCCGAGGACTACTACTTCTGGGTCGTCCATCCGCGGGTCCTCTTCGAGATCCCCGCCCGGGTGGACGCCTCGTGGTGGGACCTCTCTGCCACGGACCGCGGGATGACCGACTCCGACTGGTGGAAACACGAGCCGGAGACGGACATCCACGCCCCCTCGTCGAAAGGCGTCTTCTGGCGCCGGGGTTTCCTCGCCGACGCGCGATTCGGGACGAGCCTCTTCGACGCGGTGAAGGGGGCGCCGACGCTCCGCGAGGCCGCGCTCGCCCTCCACCGCTTCCTCGCCCACGACGACAAGGAAGGCGCGGCGATCATGCGCTTCGGTTACGAGACGCAGGATCTTCAGCCGTGGCTCATCTACGCCAAGCACTACGGCTCCTGCGGCGAGCACTCCATCGTCGCCGCCGCGGGCGCGCGGACCATGCTGATCCCCATGAGCGTGGTGGGCTGCCGGGGCGAGGACCACCAGTGGAACGAGTACCTCGACGCGGACCTTCGCTGGCACCACTTCGATTGCTGCGGCGCGGGGAACTTCGACCAGCCCTGGAACTCCTCGGAGGGCCGGAACCACGAGGGGAAGACGGTCTCCACGATCACCCGCTGGCGCGGCGACGACCAGCTCTCCGCCACCACGACGACGGTCTTCTCGCCGGAGCCGGACTACACGACGAACGGCGCCGGCTACACCGACGTCGCCCCGGTCGCCGTCCGGGTCGCGGACGCCGCCGGCCGGCCGCTCGACGGCGCGCTCGTGGTCGTGAAGAGCCTCTGGGAGAACCGGGGCCTCGTGAGCATCTGGGGCTACACGGACGGCACCGGGGTGGCGCGTTTCGACCTCGGCTACGAGCCGAACGGCGGCTACTCCATCGAGGCGTACACCCCGCTCGGCGCGGCGGGCGTGCGGACCTTCCCGGTCGTCGAGAACCGGGCCGCGGAACTCCGGCTTTCCGTGCCGAACCGCCTCCCTCCGGCGGAACCGCCCGGAACCGTGCCGGTCACGCTGCTCCGCGCGGAACTCCGCCCGCCGAACTTCGTCACCGGCCGGCGCTTCCGGATCGGCTCGTGGCTCGCCGACGCGCACGGCTACCGCGGCGCCGGCTCCACCGCGGTGCCGGCCGAGGCGGGCCCGCTCGTCAAGGCCTTCTACCTGACGCCGGAGGAGTACGCGCGGTTCGAGGGGGGCTTCCCGTTCTCACCCTCCGCCGCTCCGGACCCCGCCGCCGAGCACTGGCTCGTCGTGAGCAACCGCGATGCGCTCTACCTCGAAGCGACCGTGCGGCTGACCGGCCTGCTCGCCCCGGGGGAGGACGCGGTTCCGCCCTCGGTTTCGCTCGACACCGCGGAGGTCTCGGGAGCGCGCGGCACGAAGATCGTGGTGGAGGGGAAAGCCACGGACGACCGCCGGGTGGCGCGGCTCGGCTTCGCCGCTCCGGCCTTCGGCGGCGAGCGCGACGTGACGGCCGGCCTCGATCCGGCGACGGGGCGCTTCCGCTTCGAGATCGACACCGGCGCGGGCGGCCCGGTCCCTGCCGGGGGCTACGCCGCCGCGGTCCTCGCCCGTGACGGCCGGGGCAACGAGGCGCGCGCGGACTTCCGGATCGTCGTGACCCCCGCCCGCGAGTTCACGGACCAGACGATCCGGCAGGACGACCCGGATGACCCGCTCGCGCGCTGCTCGTGGGTCTACGGCCCCTTCGATCTCGGGGCGGGGCTCCCGTTCCTCGTCGTGCGCACGAGGTCCCTCGTCGAGGGCTTCGACATGGACATGCACGTCTACCGCGACGGGAACGGCAACGGTCGCATCGACGGGGCCTCGGAGCGCGTGGCGCAGAGCGCGGGACCCTCGGCGGCGGAGCGCGTCGTGCTGCTGCGCCCCGCGGCGGGCACGTACTGGGTCTTCTGCCAGGGCTTCAAGGTGGAGGGAGAGAGCGCCAGCCTCGACGTGGAGATCTGGCCTTCGGGTTCGGCGCGCGCCGTGGTGGACCTCGCCCCGGTCGGACCGGTGCGCGAACCGCCGGCGGAGATCTCGTTCCGGGTCCTCCCCTTCGCCGCCGGACGGAAGGTGACGGTGAACGGCGTGGAGGTCCCGGGCGGGCCGGTCTACCGCCTCCCCGCCACCGCCGGCACGGTGCGCGTGGAAGTGGAGGGACTCGAGACGCGCGAGTGGTCGTTCGTCCACGACCCCGACCCGCCGGATCTCGCGGTCCTCGCGCCGGAGCCCGGCGAGGTCTCGGGGAAGTTCACCCTCGTCGCGGAAGCCCGGGACGCGCACGGCCTCGCCCGCGTCTTCTGCCGTCTGCCCGGAGGGAAGGAGGTGGCGCTCGCGCCGCGGGCCGGTGAGGGCGGACCGGAAGACCGCTTCGCGGCGGACCTCGACGCGACGGACTGGGCGGCCGGGGAGCACGTGCTGACCGTCGTCGCCGAGGATCGCGCCGGCCATCGCACGGAGCGCGCGCTCGCACTCCGGGTCAGCCGGGAACCTTCGGCGGCGCCAGACGCAGGTGGGCGATCGACGCGGTGACGCCGAGGATCAGGAGCAGGATGGTCGCCACCACGAGGTCCTCGTCCATGAACTCGTCGCCGATGGCCCCGAAGAGGACGAGGAGCGGGATCGAGTAGAGGATGGCGAAGAGGATGTAGTGCGGCCGGCGCGAGGCCTTGTAGGCGAAGACCCAGGTCAGCCAGGCCAGCCCCGGGACGTAGCTGTAGAGCGCGTATCCGCCGGGCCCGTTGAGGGTCCGCGCCGGCCGGCGGCCGCCGGCGAACAGGGACGGGACCGCCGGCATCGGGGGGGGCGGAGATCGGGGTGGCGGCGGGGTCGGCCGCGGACCGCCGGGGACCGGTGGGGGCAGCGGAGGCGGGGCCTTGCCGGTCAGACCCTCGAGGTCCCGGCGCATCCCGGCCACGCTCCCGTGGCGGCGGGCCGGCGCCGCCTCCAGCGCCTTCTCGCAGAAGCGGTCCACCGCCGGGGGGAGATCCGGCCGGATCGCCGAGGGCAGGGCCCAGCGGCCCCGGGGCGCCGCGCCGGCGAGCATCTCGTAGAAGATGGCGCCCGCGGAATAGAGGTCCGCCGCCGGTCCCACCTCGATTCCCAGCTCCTGCTCCGGGGCCATGTAGGCCGGCGTCCCGATCGCCGCGCCGGCCACCGTCAGGTTGTCGCCGGAGCGGAGCGGCCGGGCGATCCCGAAGTCGAGGAGCTTCAACCGGAAGTCCGGGGCGCCGGGGTCGCCGAGGAGCATGACGTTTTCCGGTTTCAGGTCGCGATGCACGAGTTCGGCGCCGTGGACGGCTTCGAGCCCGGCGAGGATCTCGGAAAGGACCCGCGCCGCACGCGGGAGATCGATCCGGGCGCCTCCCGCGGCGGCGCTCCGGAGCCACTCCCGCAGGGTCGTCCCCGGCAGGTACTCCATGGTGATGTAGTGCCGGCCGTCGGACACGTTCACGTCGTAGACCGCGACGACCGCGGGATGCCGGAGCGCCCGCGTGATCTTCCCTTCCCGGAGGAACCGCTGGGCGAGAGCGGGAACCTCGAGGAGATCGGGACGGATCACCTTGAGGCAGACGGGATCTCCCGTCACCTGGTCGTTCGCGAGGTAGACCGCCCCCATGCCGCCCTGCCCGAGGACGCGCTCGATCCGGTAGCGGCGGTCGAAGACCTCGCCCGGCGTGAGGACCGGGGCCGCCGGGAGCACGCGGGTGGTGTCGCCGCTCAGCGTCGCCGCAGGCGGCGCGGCCACCGGCAGTGGCGACGGCGCGGCCGGCGGCGGGGTGCCGGTGACGGGACGGCCGCACGCGGTGCAGAACTGCGCGTCGTCGGAAAGGGTGTTGCCGCAGCGCGCGCAGAACATCAGCGGCCTCCCCGGCCGTCGGTCCGGACCATGGTGATCCTCTCCGCGAAACCACCTTCGACCTGCATGCGGACCTCCAGTTCGGGACCCTTCAGCTCCGGGGCGAGCACCCGGACGCGGGCGCCGGCGGCGAGGTCGGCGGGACCGTCGGCCCGCGCGCCGTCGATCCACGTGCCGTTGGCCCCGAGCGGGACGAGGCACAACCGGTCGTCGCGGAGGAGGAGTTCGAAGTGGACGCCGGAGACACGGCCCGACAGATCGCGGTCCACGGCGCCATCCGGCCGGCGACAGAGCAGGCGCAGGTCGTTCGGCTTCTCGAAGGTCAGCGAGTTGCGCCCGCATCGCAGCCGGTCCCGCTCCACGAAGGGCCGGCCCGGCGGCGGCGCCTCGCCCTCCGGGAAGCCCGCGAACTCGAACCGCACACTCCGCGGTATCCGGAGGCCGCCCTCCGCGTATCCGCGCAGCCCCTGCCGCAATTCGAAGGCGTCCGCGCGTTCGAGGGCCACCGCGGTGGGGGCGAAGCCCGAGGCGTCGGTCCAGCCGCCCTTCCGGCCGCCCATGACGATCACGTCGCCCCCGGCCTGCCCCACCTGGATCGCCGCCTCCCGCTCCTCCACCACGAAGGGGACGTCCCCTCCGAAGGCGAAGGTCTCCTCCGCGCCGCCCGCCCGCCACCCGAGGACGAGAGTGAGGCGCAGGCGCGCGTGGCCCGGCACCTCCACGCGGCCGGTGTCGACGAAGAGGGGCTTCTCCTCCCCGGCCCGGAGCCGGTCCCACTCCGGGGGAACGCCGAGGGGGTTCCCCCCGGGCGTCTGGCAGAAGATCCGGCGGACGTGGAGTTCCGAGCCGGCGCAGCCCGAGGTATTCCGCACGACGAGCGGCAGCGAGAGACTCCCGCCCGCAGGGATTCGGGGCGGGCAGCGTCCGAGGACCGTGAGCCGCGGGGCGACGTGGACCGGGCAGTGGTCGGCGGGGCCGAGGACCTGCCGGCACTCGTCGAAGAGCCGGCAGCGGACGAGCACGGTGCCGCAGTCCGGGCAGACCTTCGCCGAGGGGTCGAGGCCGTGGCGCACGCAGCAGGGCCGGGGGCCGGAGACGCCCATGGATCAGCTGCGGAGCTTCTCGCCGCAGTTGCGGCAGAAGCGGTCGGAGACCGGGACGGCATGGTGGCAGGCCGGACACTCCACCGTGCCGCCGGCGCTCCCCGCCGGCCCCGCGCCGGCGCCGTGCCCGGTGACCGCGGCTCCGACGCGGGTCATGCCCTCCACCGCCTTGTCGAACATCCCGCCCTGCCGGTCGAGCATCTCCCGGAGCAGCGCCTCGCGGTCGCCGCCGGCGCGCGCCCGCTCGGCGAAGATCCGAGCCACGTCGGGGGAGAGGCCGGCCTGGATCGCGAGGATCTGGTCGGGATCCATCGCGGCCTGCAGCCGGAGCTTCTCCAGTTCGGCCTCCTGCTTCGTCCTGAACTCGTCCTTGTCCAGCTCGTGCCGGTGCCGTTCCCGGTCCTTCTCCAGCTCCTGGATCCCGCGGATCTTGTCCCGCTGCAGCTCGGTCCGCTGCTGCTCTTCGAGGCGGGAGATCTCCAGCTCCATGAGGCGGGATTCCTTCGCGAACTCCAGTTCGACGCGCTTGCGCGCGACGGTGAGTTTCGTCCGCGAAAGCTCGTTCTCCTCGTCGCCGAGGCGCTGGTCGTAGGACGCGAGGCGGCGCTCCTTCGCCACTTCGATCTCGTGGGCGAGGGCCTTGCGTTCGGCGATCCGCGCGCCGGTGTCCCGCGCGTCGGAGAGGGAGAGCTGGTTTTCGAGAAGGAGCCTCGATAGCTCCGCCTCGGTCATCGCCTTGACCTTCGCCGCGTCGAACTGCGTCTCCAGGCGGAAGACCGTGGTCTGCGCCTCCCGTTCCAGTTCGCGGCGCAGGCGCTGGTGTTCGAAGTCCTTCGCCGCCTCCTCCCGCTCGAGCTTCCGCCGCTCGATGGCCGCGGCCTCGTCGGCGGTGAGTCCGAAGTTCACGCTGGCGAGGCGGGCGAGGAGGCCGAGGCTTCCCGCCACGCGCGAGACCTCCTTCATGATCTCGGCCTGGATGCGGTCCTGGAGGCCCCGGTTGGCGCGGAGGTCGGCGGCGTCGTGCTGCGTCAGTTCGTGGAGGAGCACGCGCTCCTCGAGGTGCGGCCGGACGCGCTCGAAGACCTCGCTCTTCGTGAGCGAGCGGCCGTCGGCGACGAGGCCCATCACGTCCACCGGCTTCTCCGGGTTGAGTTGGAACTCCAGGGCCAGTTCGGCGGTGATGGGCACGTGATCGCGGGTGAAGGCCTCGATCGCGGCGGTCAGCGGGAAGGGCTTCAGGTCGACCACGAGGAGCCGCAGCGAGTGCTTCCCGCCGAAAAGCTCCTTCAGCCGCTGCCAGAGGCCGCCCACGGAGAAGTTCGCCCCGAGGAATGCGTCGACGAGCTTCCCGTCGCGGATGAGGATGGCCGCGAGGTCCGGCGGGATCGTGATCCGCTTCTCGAGGATCCCCCGGAACTCCCGCTCTGGCAGGTAGGCCGCCAGCGTGTCGTCGCCGTGGATCTTCCAGTCGGGATAGGCCATGGGAACCTCCTTCCTACGCCGCCTTCTTCTTCCGGTGGAGGTACCGGGCCACCTCCACGGCGATCACCACACCGACGAGGACGAAGCCGAACCAGTAGCGCCCGATGACCGCCGTCACGCGGTCCCAGGTGGTGATGCGGCTCCAGACGGCGTCGGCGTCCTTGCTCGTCTTGAAGACCGTGGCGAGGAGCAGGAGGACGTGGCCGGCCCCCACGGTGATCGCGCCGAAGCGGCAGGCGAGACGGCCGAAGGCGAAGGGCTCGCCCTTTCCGGCCGGCGCCGCCGCGGCGTCGGCCGGCCGCTCGTACTCGTCGCCCCGGCGGATGGCCTCGGCGCGCGCCGCGTGGTCCACCTCGAGGAATGCCGGCCCCTCGCCCTTCCCGGCCTTCGCCGTCTCGGCCTTCGTGAGGTTGTAGGCCTTGCGGTGGGCGGCCCGGAGGATCGAGAAGAGGAAGTTGAGGAGGAGGAGCGCGGCCAGCGCGATCCCGAGGATGAGGAGCGGTTTCTGGAGCCCGGGCGGCACGTCCGCCCGGTAGTTGAACGCGAGGAACATGTCGCCGACGGGGCCGGTGATCCCATTCATGCGTCCGCCCTCCGCTGCACCCGCGCCGGACTATATCTCCCCGCCCGCCGCCCGGCAAGTGTCCGGCGGGACCGTGACGCACCTGGGGCCGAACCCAAAGTCGGGCCTCGAGTATGCGATCCAGGTGGCCGAAAAGCGCGCGGCCGACAGCGGCGACGCGGACCTCATCAAGCGCACCAAGAAGCTTCGGGCGCTGGCGCAGGCGACGCTCGCCCATATC
>JALOQY010000238.1 GCA_025459285.1 Planctomycetota bacterium
TCCCGATCGTCAGGGCCGCCGTGGCCGCCACGAGGAACGCCGGGGGCGCGAAGCGGAGCGGCCGGAGGTTCGGCAGGAGCCAGGTCAGCGCCACGAACACGAAACCGAGCGCGAAGAGCCCGAGGCTCCAGTGGAAGAAGGCCCCCCGGAAGAGGAAGACCTCCAGGCGGATCTTCTCGAAGGCGCCCTGCTCCTCGGCCAGGGTCCGGATCCCGTCGTGGAGCACGCGGAACCGCTCCCCGAACTTCACCCTGTCCCCGGCGACTCCGGGCAGCTCGAACAGGACCGCCGCGAGGTCCGCCTGGCGTTTCCAGGCCTCCGGCGCGCGCGCGGCCCCGGCCAGCACCTCCCGCGGCGTCCGCCACTCCGGGCGTCCGTCCGCGGGCGGGAAGATCACGAGCACGTTGCTCGTGTGGTCCTCGTGGGCCCCCGGGCGCACCCCGGCGGTCAGAAGCGCGCCGAGCACGTCCATGTTCCGCGCGAGGAGAATCGTCTGCTCCTGCGCCGGCTCGCGCTTGCGGGCCGGGATCCCGTCCAGCTCCTCCGCCAGGGAGAACAGCTTCTCCACTCCCCCCATCACCTCGTCGAAGCTGTAGCGGTCGCGCTTCCTCCGCCCCTCGACCCGCACCCCGATCCCCGTGAGGACCTCGTCGCTCTGGATCAGGATCGCGCGCTCCTTCCGCGCCACATCCGGGCGGAAGAGACAGTCGAGCAGCCACTCCACGGCCGTCACCTTCCGGCCCGCTTCGTTCCGGTAGGACGAACCGCCGCTGATCGCCATCAGGTTGTAGCGGGCGAAGGTGTAGAGCGGCTTGATCCGGCCCTGGTCCTGGATCGGCAGCGTGGCCGCGAGCTCGAGCGTCTCCTCGGTCCAGTGCGGTCCGTCCCCGGCCCGCGCCACCGCCGGCAGGAGCGCGAGCGCCGCCGCCAGGTACAACAGCATCTTCGCTTTCATGCCTTCCTCCCGGCGAGCCCCCCGATGTACTTCGCGAGCCGCCGCACGAATTGGATGAGGAGCCCCAGACTGATCACGATCGTCGCATAGAGGGGAAGCTGGTCGGCGGGGTTGCGGACCACGGCGAGCACCGTGTAGTCGCCCTGTCCGTCCCGGGCCACCTGGCTGTTGTAGAGCGTGAAGTCGCCGTGGCGGAGGGGTTCGTTCATCACGATCCGGACGCGTTGCGTCACCTCTCCGTCGATCTTCGTGACTTCCGTCGTGAAAGCGCTGGGCATCCGGGTCCGCGGGTGATACTCGGTCTCGGACTTCTCCCCCCGGAGAGCGAACGGCAGGCTCCGGCGCTCCTTCCGCAGTTCCAGCGAGTAGCGGCGTCCTTCGGCCTCCGTGATGAACGGCCCGGCGGGGAGTTCCGGCGCACCGCACCACAGGAGCGCCTCCGTTCGCCGCCCGGAGGCCGGATCCACGACCGCCACGTGCGCCCCGCGAAGCTCCGCCTCCGCCTCCTTCGGATCCGGCAGGCGCTCCAGCACGAACCCCTCCACCGCCCCCGACGCCGGACGACGCGCGCTCTGCACGGGCCAGGGCCGGCAGTGCCGCACCCAGGCGAGCACCTCCACCCGGAAGGGCAGCTCGCCGGAGACGAACGCGCGAGGTTCGTCCTCCGTGGCTTTCCGGAAGGACTTCTCGGGGATCAGCAGCTCGCGCACCTCGCCACCCGGAGCATCCGGCCGGATCGCGATCTCGAAGTCATACTCCCCCGTGTACTCCGCCGCCGTCTCCCCCTCATGGAGCATGAGGTATCCCCGCTCCGACAGGCGATACGTGAGAAAGCCCGCCAGCAGCAGGAAAACGACCCCCAGGTGCGCCACGAAGATCCCGATCTTCGCGGTCGTGAAGCGAACCTTGAAGACACCGCCGACCAGCAGGTTCACGCCGAGGAGGACGAGCAGCAGGTAGACTCCGGGGAGCGGCACGGGCACGGTGTCGAAGAGCCACTCCACGAGGAAGATGGACTCGAAGTACTTCTTCTGGACCTCGTAGAGCCCCCGGTCCGCCTGCTCGATCGTTCCGAGGAACGTGAGCAGCAGCAGGAAGAGGAGCAGGACGACGGCGAGCGCGTTCGACGCGAAGACGGCGATCGTCCGATCGAGCAGGTTTTTCATCGCTCACCTCCGCGGCCGGAGCGACGCGCAGAACGCGAGGAAGTTCCCGCGTTCCCCACGCACCACGCCCTCCGGCCCCGTGAACTTCACCGTCACCGTGCTCGACCCGAGTTCCACGACCACCCCGAGGAGCAGATAGCCGTCCCGGCTCGTCCCGGCCATGTCCGTGTACGATCCCCCGACCTCGATCACCGGCACCGAACGGCCGAGCACCTCGACCTTCGGGAGGGCGTCGATCTCCTCCGCCGGGAGGTCCCCCTGCCCCATCTGGTTCCGCCAGCGGTTCAGGTTCGCGACGGTCCCCCCACCCGACCCCGCGAGCACGAAGATGAAGCACTCGGCGGATTCGTCCCCGCCCGGATGGAGGGTCACTTCCCGCATGGGTCGGTCCCGGCCCTTCACCCACCCTTCCGGCATGTCGTAGGCGAAGCCGCCGGAACCCGCCGCCTCCACCGGAACCGCCGGCGCCTTCGCCCGGCGCAGCGATCCGGCGAGCGCCAGGAACGCGGCCTGCTCCGCGAGAACCTCCGCCGCGGGGCCGGTCAGCTTGAGGAAGAGCCCTGTCTCCCCGTCGCGGGCGAGGACTCCCACGAGCCGGTATCCCGGCCGGGGTTCCTCGCGGCCCATCCCCGCGTACGTCCCGTCGATCTCGAGGACCGGGGCCGGCACGCCGAGGACGGGGATCGCGGGCAGCGCCGCGAACTCCGCATCGCCGAGCGCCGAAAGCCCCATCTGCGACCTCCAGCGGTCGGCATTCGCCTTCATCCCTCCGCCGAGGTTCGGGAGCACGCTCAGGAAGCAGTCGAGGCCGGGCCGACCCTCCACCGCGAAGTTGCCCTGGCGGAACTCCTTCTCCGGCAGTGATTTCCACCCGCGCGGCAGGTTCCAGGCGTAGGGGGTTCCGGATCCTCCGGGTGCATGCGCCGCTTCCATCGCCGGCGCGAAGCCGAACCGCTCCGCGCTCCCGGCGGGCGCCGGCAGCGGCCGGCCCGGCACAAGCCGCGAGCCGGAGATGGGCACAGGGCCTCCGTCGCCGCAGGAGGCGGCCAGGAGGAGCAAGCCGAGGACGGCAACGACCGTGGGAATCGCGCGCACGGGACACCTCGCGGACAACCGGGGGCCGGGGGGGCGAAAGCGAGCGCGGTATCCTAGACCGGCCCCCGCTCCCGGCCCAGACTTTCGCCGAATGGCCGGTCCGTGGGCGATCCTTGCCGGTTAGTGATATGCTGGCAGAGGTCAGACGGGCCCGGAGGTCCATTGGTGAGTTCCAGGAGTCATGCGAAGACGATGGCGGCGGCGTTGGTGCTGGGCGGCGCGCTCCTGCTCGCGCTGTCCGACGGCGATTCTGTCCCACCGGGTCCGCCGGCCCGTCAACCCGTCGATACGGTCGCGGGAAGAACCTCCCCGCCCCCTGCGCTGCCGGCCCTTCCCGCTCTCGCCGCCTCCTCTCCCGCCCGCCCCGGCCCGGCCCCTCTCCAGCGGTTGCGCCTGTCGCTCCGGGGCTCCCCCGCCCGGACCGGCACCGCCGATGACATCGCCCACGCTCTCCTCTCCGAACACCGCGAGCGCCTGGGCCTCGACCGGATGCCGGGAGCGCTGCGCGTCGTTCGCGACACGGCGGGTCCCGCGGGCCGCCACCTGCGGCTCGAGCAGGTCGTGAACGGCGTACCGGTCTTCGGCAGCGACGTCTCCGTCCGCGTCGCCCCCGACGGCCGCCCGCTCTCCGTGCGCGCGACCCTCTTCCCCGTGGAGGGGCTGGCCGCCGCACCCGCCACCGGCCCGGAGACCGCGGTCGCCGCGGCGCGCGAGTACCTGATGGAAGGCGAACCCGACCCCGGCAGCTTCTCGTGCTCCGAACCGGTCCTGCTGGCGCTCCCACGCGGACGGGCCGGCGTCCTCGCGTGGCGCGTGGACTGCCGGAAACCCGCGCGCTCCGAGGCCGTTTTCGTGGAGGCGGCCACCGGGGAACCGGTCGCCACGATCGATCTCCGCCGCGCCGTGAACGCGATGGTCTTCGATCCCAATCCGATCCACGGCGCCTCGCCCTCGGCTCTCGCCGGCCTCACCGACAACGCCGATGCCGACAGCCCGGACCTCACGGCTGCCCGCGTCCCCGTCACCCTCGAACGCCTCGACGACTCCGGCCGGCTCCGCGGCACCTGGGTGGAGGTCGTCAGTTCGGCGAACGTGGTGGCCGGGGGCTCCGTGGACTACACCCGGAGCGACGATCGGTTCGAGCAGGTGATGGCCTACCATCACCTCGACCGCGTCCAGGCCCTCCTGCAGAGCCTCGGCATCGCCGACGCGAACGCCCGCCGGCAGCCGGTGGATGCCCACGGCCTCACCGCCGACAATTCCTATTACGACCTCGGCAACCGGAACATCTTCTACGGGAGCGGAGGGGTCGACGACGCCGAGGACGCCGACACCATCGTCCACGAGTACGGCCACGCCATCCAGGACAATCAGGTTCCGCTGTTCGGGCTCACCGACGAGGGCGGAGCGATGGGCGAGGGCTTCGGGGACTTCCTCGCCGTGGCCATGCACGCTCCGGCGTTCGGGCCCTTCGGACCCTACGATCCGCTGTTCGCCTGCTGGGACGCGACGGGTTACATCCGCGGCCGCAAGCGGGATCCGGTAACCCAGGCGTACTACCTGCGGCGCACCGACACCGACAAGGTCTACCCCGACGACATGGTCTTCCAGGTCCACGAGGACGGCGAGATCTGGTCGCGCTTCCTCTACGATCTCATGGGCATCCTCGGGCGCGACGAGGCCCTCCGCCTCATCGTGATCTCCCAGGGCCACCTCGACGTCTACTCCGGCTTCTCCGATGCCGCCGACGCCATCCTCGACACGAACGACTCCTTCCACCCCGACGGCGCGTTCGACTTCGAGATCCGCGCCCGGCTCGAGGCCCGCGGCATCCCCCACGCGCCGCCCAGGCCGCCCGTCGGGGACGACGGCTTCGAGCCCAACGACACGGCGAGCTCGGCCTCCCCGGGCCTGCCCGTCAACGACACCGTCACCGGCCTCATCCTCCGCGACGAGGACTTCTACCGCATCACCGTGCCGCCGAACGGACGGCTCATGGTGACGGCGACCTTCCCCCGGTCCCTGCACATCGACCTGGAAGCGCTCACGGACGACGGCACGGTGATCGCCGCCTCCCGGGGCATCACCGGTACGGAGCGGCTCGAACTCTCCGCCGGCCCCTACGACACCGGGGATCCGCCGCCCTACATGCCCCTCTACCTGCGGGTCTTCAGCGCCGCCCCGAGCGATCCGGGCCTTTACTCCCTGACGATCACCGAAAGCCCTCTCCGGGTCCTCACCCCCGGCGAGACCCGCCTCATCGGACAGGAGGAGATCGGCTACATGGCGTTCGCCTTCCCCGTTTCCGGGGAACTGGTCACCGACCGCAAGCGTGTCACCCTGAAGAGCCAGAAGTCCGGCTCCTTCGGCGCCGTGAACGGCCTGCGGGTCACCTCCCCCGGCGGAGGCGCCGAGTGGTTCGCCTTCGGCGACGGCGTCGGCCGCAGCGGCACGAAGCTGAAGTTCGTCCCGGATACGCCGGGCCACTGGACCGTCGAGGTCCTGACCCGCCCCGACCCCACGTTCGGTCCGGCGAAGCTCAAGCTCGCCCCGCGTCGATAGCTTCTTGCCCGCCTCGCGCGGGACTTCGATCATGGAGCCCTGCCGCACGGAGGTTTCATGGCCACGGGCCCCAGGATCGACGGCGGCCCCGACTTCATCGGAGTCGGGGCCCAGAAGTGCGGGACGAGCTGGATCGGGCACGTCCTGCGCCAGCACCCCGGCATCCTCTTCTCCCGAAAAGAGGTGAACTTCTTCGTGCGCCACTTCCACCGGGGATACGGCTGGTACCATCGGTGGTTCGCGGATCGGGGCTCGCGCAAGGCCGGCGAGATCACCCCGAACTACCTCTACTCGCCTCGACCGGACCGCGCCCGGCTGCAGTTCTACCCGCGGTGGTCCCCGCGCGACCTGCTGCTCTTCTGGCGGCGCCACCCCTCCGCACGAGACGAGATCCACGACCGCTACGGGCCGGGCGTCCGGGTCTTCGCCATTTTCCGTAACCCCGTCGACCGCGCGTGGTCGCACTACTGGTTCTGGCGCAACCGGAAGGAGCGCATCGGGAAGGCCTCCCGCGTCCGCCCCTTCCGGACGATGTTCGAGGACGACGGCCGCTGGATCCGCACTCAGGGCTTCTACGGCCGACTCGTCGCCCACTGGCGCGAGAGGTTCCCGGACATGGGCCTCTTCCTGTACGACGACCTGCGCTCCGATCCCCTGGGCCTCGCCCGGGCGATCTATCGCTTCGTCGGCGTGGACGACTCCTTCGTCCCGGAGTTCGAGAAGAAGGTCAACAAGGGGGAGTACCCACCCATGCCCTCCGGCGAGCGTGAATACCTGGCCCGAGTCTACCGGGAAGACATCCTCCGCTTTTCCGCCCTCGTCGGGCGCGACCTCTCGCGCTGGTTCGGAGGAGAGCGATGACCGACCGCCTGCTCGCCCGTCTCGCCGCCGAGCGCCCCGTCGTGGTGATGGGCCGCGGCCACTCCGGCACCCGCGTCCTCGCCTGGGCTCTGGAGGCGCTCGGAGTCCGCATGGGGACGCTGCCGGACAAACAGACCGGGGACGCCCAGGATCGCCGGTTCACCGGCGTCATCAAGCGCCTCGCGGGGCACGCGATCGACCGGCCGGCGCTCGCCGTGCCACCCCCGCAGTCGATCCAGCGGTTCGCCCGCGCCGCCACGGGCTACCTCGTCTGGCTCCGACAGCACGTCCCCGACTGGGACAGCCGGTGCGGCTGGGGCTTCAAGTTCCCCGAGGCCTACCTGATCGGTCCCATGGTGGACGCGGTCTTCCCCCGGGCGCGCCACATCCACATGGTGCGCGACGGCCGGGACCTCGCGTTCAAGGAACACCTGACCGATGACGCCTCCCGCTGGCTCGGGCGCCGGATCCTCACCCGACTCCGGGCTCTCCGGGAGCCCCATCACATCCAGGCGGCGCGCTCCTGGGACTTCCAGGTGCGCCGGTTCTCCGAGTTCGAGAAGACGCTCGGCCCCCGCGTCCTCCGCCTGACCTTCGAGCGGCTCATCGCGAGTCCCGAGGAATCGATGAGGGATGTCTGCGCGTTCCTCGGACTGCCCATGACCGGAGCCTGCCGGGCCTTTCTCGCGCGCGATCTCGAGCCCGGGAAGGTCCGCCAGCACCGCACCGAGGACCCCGAAAAGGTCCGCGCCGTGGAGGCGATCATCGGTGACACCCTCGAGGCCTGGGGCTACCGGCGGGAGCAGGCGTGAAG
>JALOQY010000239.1 GCA_025459285.1 Planctomycetota bacterium
GCAGAGCGCGTCGGCGTGGTTCCGCTTCTCGATCAGTTCGCGCTGCTTCTTGTCCTCCGCCGCGTGCTCCTCGGCCTCCTTCACCATCTTCGAGATCTGGCTCTCGTCGAGCCCCGAGGAGGACTGGATCTGGATCGACTGCTCCTTGCCCGTCCCGAGGTCCTTCGCCGAGACGTGCAGGATGCCGTTGGCGTCGATGTCGAACGTCACCTCGATCTGCGGCATGCCCCGCGGCGCCGGCGGGATCCCCGAGAGCTGGAACTTCCCGAGCGTGCGGTTGTCCGCGGCCCGGGGCCTCTCGCCCTGCAGGACGTGGATGTCCACCGCGGGCTGGGCGTCGGCCGCGGTCGAGAAGACTTCCTTCTTGCTCGTGGGGATCGTCGTGTTCCGCTCGATGAGGACGGTCATCACGCCGCCCAGCGTCTCGATCCCCAGCGAGAGGGGCGTGACGTCGAGCAGGAGCACGTCCTTCACCTCGCCACCGAGCACTCCGCCCTGGATGGCCGCGCCGATCGCCACGACCTCGTCGGGGTTCACTCCGCGGTGCGGCTCCTTGCCGAACAGCTCCTTCACGTGGGCCTGCACGAGCGGCATGCGCGTCATGCCTCCCACCAGGACCACCTGCTCGATCTCCTTCGCCGAGACCTTCGCGTCGGCGATCGCCTTGCGCACCGGCTCCGTCGTCCGCTGCACGAGGTGCTCGACAAGCTGTTCGAGCTTCGCCCGGGTCAGCGACATGTTCAGGTGCTTCGGCCCGGAGGCGTCGGCGGTGATGAACGGCAGGTTGATCTCCACCTGCATCGCGGTGGAAAGCGCGCACTTGGCCTTCTCCGCCTCGTCCCGCAGGCGCTGCAGGGCCATCTGGTCCTCGCGGAGGTCGATGCCGTAGTCGCGCTTGAACTGGTCGGCGATGTGGTTGATGATGACGTCGTCGAAGTTGTCGCCGCCGAGGTGCGTGTCGCCGTTCGTGGAGAGCACCTCGAAGACGCCGTCTCCCACCTCGAGGACCGAGACGTCGAACGTGCCGCCGCCGAGGTCGAACACGGCGATCTTCTCGTTCTTCTTCTTGTCGAGGCCGTAGGCCAGGGAGGCCGCCGTCGGCTCGTTGATGATCCTCTCCACGGTGAGGCCGGCGATCTTGCCGGCGTCCTTCGTGGCCTGCCGCTGGCTGTCGTTGAAGTAGGCCGGCACCGTGATCACCGCCCGGTGCACCTCCGCCCCCAGGTAGTCCTCGGCCGCCTCCTTCAGGTAGCGCAGGACCATGGCCGAGATCTCCGGGGGCGTGAAGCGCTTGCCGCGGATCTCCACGGTGACGAGTTCGTCCCGCGCCCCCTTGACGGAGTACGGGACCATCTTCTCCTCTTCCTCCACCTCGGCGTGCCGCCGCCCCATGAACCGCTTGATGCTGTACACCGTATTGCGGGGGTTCGTGACCGCCTGTCGCCGGGCGAGCTGGCCGATGAGCCGCTCCCCGCTCTCCGTGAAACCGACCACGGACGGCGTGAGCCGGTGGCCGTCGCGATTCGGGATGACTTTGGGCTCGCCGCCCTCCATGACCGCCACCACCGAGTTCGTCGTGCCGAGGTCGATGCCGATGATCTTGTCCGTCTTCGCCATGGATGGATCCCTCATGAGGTCGCGCCCGGGCCGAGCCCGGGCCGTCCACGCTCACTAACAAATCCCATGCCACCGACCGGCCCCGGCGACGTCACCCTTAAACACCCACTCGTCAATAGGTTGCGACGCTCCGACTCCCACCGCCGCGACCGCCGGACTGACAGCCTGTCAGCCGTCCGCCGTCAGAGTTCGTAGCTCTTGATCTTGCGGTAGAGCGTCCGCTCGCTGATCCCGAGCTTCTGCGCCGCCTGTTCGCGGTTGCCCCCGGAATCCCGGAGGGCGGCCTCGATGAGCCGGCGCTCCATGTCCTCGATCTTCAGGACCTCGCCGGCGGGCAGCGCGGCCGCGTCCCCCCCCGCGGCCCGGGCGACGGCGGACGGGATGTCGGAGACCGTCAGGTCCTCCCCCCGGCTCACGATCACCATGCTCTCCACGGTATTGCGCAGCTCCCGCACGTTACCGGGCCAGCCGTAAGACGTCAGGACGTTCATGACCTCCGGCCGCAGTCCCGACACGCGCTTTCCGTGCACCTCGGAGAACTCCCGGATCGCCGAGTGCACGAGGAGCGGGATGTCCCCGGTCCGCTCCCGGAGGGGCGGCAGCTCGATCGCCACCACGTTGAGGCGGAAGAAGAGGTCCTCGCGGAACTTCCGTTCCTCCACGAGTCCCCGCAGGTGCTGGTTCGTGGCGGCGAGCAGGCGCACGTCGATGGGGATCGGCTGGTTCGCCCCCACCCGGACGATCTCCCGCTCCTCGATCACCCGCAGGAGCTTCGCCTGCAGTGGAAGAGGCATGTCCCCGACCTCGTCGAGGAACAGGGTCCCCCCGGAGGCGTACTCGAACTTGCCCTCATGGGAGCGCAGCGCGCCGGTGAACGCCCCCTTCACATGGCCGAAGAGCTCGGATTCGAGGACCCCCTCGGAGAGCGCGGCGCAGTTGATCGCCACGAAGGGTCCGTGCTTGCGGCGGCTGTTCTGGTGGATCGCCTTCGCGATCAGCTCCTTCCCCGTGCCCGACTCGCCGATGATCAGCACGGTGGCGTTCGTGGGCGAGATCTGCTGCAGGAGTTCGAAGATCCGCTGCATTTCGGGGGACTTCCCGATGATGCCGGCGAACCCGAACCGCACGTCGAGCCGCTTCTCCAGTTCCTCGTTCCGGCGCGCCAGCGCCTGTTTCTCCGCGTGCTGGCGGACGATCTGCCGCATCGAGTCGATGTTCAGCGGCTTCACGAGGTAGCTGGCGGCGCCCTGCTGCATGGCTTCCACCGCCGACTCCACTCCCCCCCGGCCGGAGATCACCACCACCTCCACGTCAGGAACCGACTTCCTCGCCTCCCTGAGGATGTCGAGCCCCGAGATCTCCCCCAGCACCAGGTCCGTCAGGATGATGTCGAAGCTCTCCGCCCGGAGCGCGTCGAGGGCCGCCTCTCCGGAAGTCTCCACCGAGACCGAGTAGCCCACGCGCGACAGCGTCTCGGCCATGGCGTCGGCCTGGTCCGGCTCGTCGTCCACCACGAGGATCCGCGGAGCGCTACCCACCTTCCCCCCTCTCCGGGACCGGCAGGCGGATCGTGAACCGCGTACCCTTCCCGAGTTCGCTCATGACGGAGATCATCCCCCCGTGGTCCTCCACGTACCGGCGGGTGATGGGAAGGCCCATGCCCGTCCCGGTGCGCCGCCTCGACCAGTAGACCTGCCAGATCCGCTCCAGCATCTCCGGGGGGATCCCCTCTCCGGTATCCGTGACCTCCAGCAGCACCTCCCCCGCCTCGCGCGCGGTCCGCACCAGGAGTTCTCCGCCCTGCGGCATCGCCTGGATCGCATTGAGAAAGAGGTTCAGAAACACCTGCTTCATCGCGTTCCGGTCGAGCGAGAGCACGGGCAGATCCTCGCTGAAGGAGACGCGGGCCGAGACGCCCGCCGCCCCCAGCCGGGGAGCGAGGAAATCGAGCACCTCCTGCACGAGCTCGGAGAGCCGGACCGGCGACTTCTCGAGCTTGTGTTCACCGGCGAAACGCAGGAAGTCGTCGAGGATCCCCTCCAGGCGCTTGACCTCCCGCGACAGGACTTCCAGCTTCCGGCGAGCCCGGCGGTCCTTCTCGGTCAAGGGCTCGCGCAGGTCCTCCAGCAGGAGCTGTACGTTCAGGGCCATCGTCGACAGCGGGTTCTTGATCTCGTGCGCCAGACCGCCGGCGATGGCGCCGAGGAAGGCGAGGCGGTTGTCCTGGTTCTCTTCGCGGGTCATGACCGGGAAACCCGGATTGTAGACCGCCAGCCCCCGGACGCCAACCATCGACCGGAGCGCCCCGCCGGTTAAGATCTCGCGGTCCATGCGAACCCGCATCGTCCACCACGTCCCCGGGAAGCCCTTCCCTGAAGCGGCCGACCTCGGCCGGCTCCTCCGGGACGGCCGGCTCGTCGTCTTCCCCACCGAGACCGTGTACGGACTCGGCGCCGCCCGCGCCGCCCCGGAAGCCCTCCGCAGGCTCCGTGAACTGAAGGGCCGCGACGCCGCCCACCCGCTCACCGTGCACCTGGCCGACGCCTCCGGCGTCTCCGTTCCTCTCGCTCCCATGGCCCGGCGCCTCGCCGAGCGCCTCTGGCCCGGACCGCTGACGCTCGTTCTCCCGGACGGGGCCGGCCTGACAGGCTTCCGGGTCCCCGACCACCCCGCCGCCCGGGCGATCCTCGCCGCCGCGCTGGTCCCCGTCCTCGCCACGAGCGTGAACACCACCGGAGCGCCCCCGGCCGTCGACGCGGAGGAGGCGCTGCGGCTGTGCGAGGGTCGAGTGGAGGCCCTCGTCTCCGGGGGCCGGTGCCGGCTGGGGACCGCCTCCACGGTGGTCCGTGTCGACGCTTCGGGCCTCGCCTTCCTGCGTGACGGGGCGCTCTCCCGCGCGGAGGTCCGGCGGGCCGCCTGCGTCTCCGTGCTCTTCCTCTGCACGGGAAACCTCTGCCGGAGTCCCATGGCGGAGGGGATCCTGCGCACCGTTCTCGCCCGGCGACTCGGGGTCGCCCCCGGGGAGATCGAGGAGCGCGGTTTCACGGTCGGCTCCGCCGGCACCGCCGCACTTCCGGGAGAGCCCGGAAGTCCCGGGGCGGTGAGTGCCGCACGCACCCACGACGCCGACATCTCGGGCCACCTGGCGCGGCCGCTGACGCCGACGATCCTCTCGCGGGCAGATCGGATCTACGCCGCGGAGGCGCGGCATGCGCGGGTCGTGGCGGAGTACGACCCCGAGGCGGCGGCCCGGACGCGGCTCATCCTCGCGAGCGGAGACGATCTTCCCGATCCCTACGGAGGGTCCCTCGAGGAGTACGCGGCGACGGCGAAGAGGATCCGGCGGGCGGCGGAGCGGATCGCCGGGGAACTGCTGGAGGAGCCCCGCGGCTTCTGACCGGGTCCCCCCGGCGGCGGACTACTCGGGGCGCTTGCGCTTCTTCGTCGCGGCCTTCAGCGACTTCTTCTTGGCGCTGCGGATGGCCTTGATGCGCTCCCGCTCCTTGCGGCGCCGCCTCTCGCTCGGCTTCTCGTACACGGAAGTCCGCTTGATTTCCCGCGTGATACCCTCGTTGTTGCAGATCTTCCGGAGCCTCTTCAGCGTCTTGTCGAGGGGCTCGTTGTTCTTCACGAGAACCCGAACGGCCATGTGTTTTCGTCCTTCCCGGTCTGGATACCATCCGCCCGCACCGACCCCGGCGGTGCCAGGCGTCGCATTCAGCGGTAAACCCTCATCGTACGCCGGACCACGGGTGGACTCAAGGATTCCGCCGACCGGAAGATGATCCGCCATCCGTCGTCCAAGACTCGCGACCGGCCGGTCCCGGTCGGGTATCCTATGAAGGTTCACGCGGTCCGCGGTCCCGGAGCCCGGAGATCATGACCAGGATAATCCTCTCGACTCTCGTCCTGCTTCTCGCCCTCTCGCCGCTCCTCGCCCAGGAGCCCGGTCCGGAAGCGCCTCCGGCCGCGCCCCCCGCGGTGGACGATCCTGAAGCGATCATCCAGATCACGCCCAAGCAGGGCGGATGGGACGTGGAGGAACTGTTCCGCACGATCAGCGAGTACACGGGACAGTCGATCGTCTACGACCCCGCCAACCCCCAGATCCGCCAAAAGAAAATCGAGTTCGTCGGAGTCCAGCGGGTGCCGCGCGGGAAGCTCTTCGACTGGTTCCAGAGCCTCCTAAGCTTCCAGCGGCTCATCCTCGTACCCGTGGGGCCGAGCGGCCACGAACAGTGGATGGCCCTCGACCTCAACGCGGCGCAGATCACCAACCGGCCCATCTTCGTCTCGGAGGACCGTCTGGAGGAGTGGGAGGACCGCGACGGCGTCTACATCGTCTCCACGATCACCACGAAGTTTCTCACGGACACGTCGCGGGCCCGCAACGCACTCGCCCAGATGGCCACCCGGCAGATCGGCCGGATCAACGACGTGCCCGGGAACCTCGCATTCATCGTCGGGGACTTCGCGCCGGTGGTCGTCTCCATGTACCGGCTGCTCCGCGCCATGGACGTCGAGCCGATGGAGTACTCCCCTGTCGCCGAGACCTACCTGCTCAAGTGGGCGGTCGCCTCGGAGATGGAGCCGCTCCTGATCGACCTCCTCCAGTCGGACGACCAGGCCCGCGCGCAGCGGCGCGCCGCGCAGCCCGGGGTCCCCGAGAAGCCGGATCCCAAGATCATCGCCGACACGCGGCAAGACGCCATCATCGTCTACGCGGTGCCGGAGGACCAGGCCCGGATCTCGGGGCTCATCGCCCTTCTCGACCAGGAGGTCCAGTACAAGCGCGGCAACATCCACATCCGGCCGATCCGGCACACCAGCGCCTCGGATCTCGCCGATCTCCTCACGGAGCTCATCCGCGGGGCGGGCGTGGGCCGCCGGACGTCCGGGACGACGCGCCCGACGCGCCCGGGCACGCAGGGCGGACCCCAGGGCGGCCAGATCACCGGCAACGAAGAGGAGCCGATCATCGTGGCCGATGACCGGTCGAACAGCCTCCTGATCCAGGCGACGGCCACCCAGATGCTCGATCTCGACGAGCTGATCGAGAAGATCGACGTGGCGCGCGACCAGGTCCTCGTGGAGGCCGCCCTGATCGAACTCTCCGTCGACGACCTGCTCCGGTTCGGGGTGGAGATGGTCTCCGCGGCCACGAAGGACCGCCTGGAGGACGACAGCTACTTCGGCGGTACCCAGTTCGGCCTTTCCACCATCACCGACACCGACGGGGACGGCATCCCGGACATCAACATCCCGATCATCGGTCAGGGGCTGAACGCCGGAATCTTCAACAACGACTACTTCCCGTTCCTCCTCCAGGCCCTGCAGACGGACGGCCGGGCGCAGGCCCTGAGCATGCCGTCCGTGGTCGTGGAGGACGGCTCGCAAGCCACGATGACGGTCTCGGACGAGGAGCCCTACTCCATCCGCTCCACGGACACGGGCGGGAACACCAACTTCAGCGTCGACTTCACGGAGGCCGAGATCTCGCTCGACATCTCCCCGCACATCTCCTCCGACAACTACCTGCGCCTGCACATCGTCCAGAAGGTCCAGTCCTTCGGGACCCGGGCATCGGAAGACCTGCCGCCCCCCAAGACCGGCCGGGAACTGGAGACCGACATCGTGGTCCCCAACGGCTACACCGTCGTCATGGGCGGCCTGATCGACGAGAAGAAGCAGGAAGCCGACTCCGGCATCCCCTACCTCCGCGACATCCCGATCCTCGGGTATCTTTTCGGGGCCCGGCGCGAGACCTCCAGCAAGACGAGCCTGTTCCTCTTCGTGACCCCCCGCATCCTCCGCCAGGGGCCGAAGAACGACTT
>JALOQY010000240.1 GCA_025459285.1 Planctomycetota bacterium
CGGTGGCCGAGGGCGACCCTTCCGTCCGGGGAGACCCAGAGCCCCTCCCCGTCCGGCCCGCGGTGCGCGAGGGCGGCGAGGGCCCGCCGGAGCCGGTCCGTCCCCGGCGCCGCCCCGGCCCTCGGCACGAAGTACCCCGCGATCCCGCACATGCGGCCCCGATCCTACCGCCGCGGGGCGCGGGCCGGGACGAAGGACCATGGCGCGCCCTGGCAGCCCGTCGGGGTGAAGGGTCGCACCGCAGAGATCATTCTCGGTCCCGACAGGCTGCTAGCGCCCCTTCCCCAGCGACACGAGTCCGACGATGCGGGCGGTGCCGGCCAGCGGGCGAAGCCGCAGTCGCGTGGGCCTTTGCGGGGGGAAGGAGATCTCCACGAACGACGGCGCCGGACCCGTGGGGGGGCCGGCGAGCACCGTGACCCCCTCGAGCGCCTCCCACTCCTCTCCCGGACCGGGAACCTCCACGGTCCACCCGAGCGGGAACCCCTCCACGGCGGGATCCGGGACGAGAAGGATCGCGGACACGTCCCTCGGCGCCTGCTTCCATGCCAGCACGAACCCTTCGGTTCCCTCTCCCGGGGGCGGGCCCGCCACCATGCGCTCGACCGCGGGCTGCAGGGCGGTGCGCGGCAGCGCTTCGTGCCGGAAGTGCACGGGACCGTATGGCCGGGGTCCGACGGCCGCGGCGAAGAGCGCCGGGGGCCCCTCCGGCCGAAGATCGATCCAGACCGGATGCCAGCCCCTTTCGAGGCGGAGGGCAGCGAACTGCTCGAGGGCGAGATCCGCACCATCGAGGAGCCGCCGGCCGCCGATTTCGACGGTGAGCCGGCCGGCGCCTCGGAACGAGAACTCCCATGTCCCATCCTCCGGCGTCTCCAGCTCCCCCCACAGGACGATGCGGGTCCCCGGACCGGTCTGGGCGGAAAGTGTCGGGCCGAAGAGGGCGTGCGGATAGAGAGCCGCCAGCACCGGGCGGTCCGCGTCGCCCGTGTCCGCCATCCCGCGCAGTCCCGGGAGACGGAGCAGCGCGGTGACATCGCCCGGCTCGGGGGGCGGCTCTTCCGCCGAAGCGCGAAGCGGCGGGAGACGGAGGAACCTCCCGCCGGGGAAGGCGAGCCGCGGAACCAGGGACACGGGGCCGGAGCCCACCGCGGAGAGCGGGATCTCGCAGCTCTTCCCGGTGGTCCGCGCCACGACCTGCGCGCCACGGAGGACCTCGAACCCGCTTCCGCCCTGCACTTCGAGCACCGCGGATCCCATGGCGAATGAAGGTCCCCTCCCGGACCACTGCGCGGAACCCCGAAGGCCGTGGTTGTCGACGACCGCGTCGATCCGCCGGAAGGACCGGGTCCCGATCCGGTCCCTCGCCACCGCGACCACCCGGATGTCGTGCCATCCATCGTCGAGCGCCGTCGTATCGAGGACCACCGACTCGCCCCTCGACGCGAGCAGGCCGTCCACCCAGAGCTCCGTGTCGCAATCGGCCGCGCGGGCCGCGATCCTCACCGCTCCCCGCCACGGAGGGTCCGGAGCCTTCACGGCGATGGCCGCGAAGGTCGCGAACGGCCGGGCGAGGCCGTCTCCGGCGATCATGAGCTGGAAGGGGCCGCCGACGTTCTGGTAGAAGGCCTCGGCCAGCGAACAGCCCTCGGCATAATGGACGTGCAGCATGGGGTTCGGGAACTTGAAATGGATGGAGAGCGGCTCCATCACCGTGCCGGAAGCTCCCGCCGCGCCGTAACGCAGGAACTCCGAGAACTTCGTCTGACCCACGGGCGCCATCATCGCGCCGAAGCTCGTCAGGTGTTCGAGGATCGCCCCGGGCAGGATCCGGCTTCCGGACTGGCCGAAGTCGAATTCCGGGATCCCCACGACCGCTCCGACGATGTCGTGCTTCCCCACCGGCAGCACCCCGGTCTGGCCGTCCTCGCTCTTGTCCAGCACCTCGATCTTCCGGCCGATCCGTCCCATCGCGTCGATCACGGGGGGAAAGAAACCCTCCCGGGCCTTCGACCGCACGTCCTCGTTCCGGCAGAGGTAGACCGTGCCGTCGGGCTTCGTGCCATCCGCCCCGGCCGCGGATCGCAGGCCGGCGAGCACCTCGGGAAGGCTGTTGCCGAACGGGCCGGTGTACGCGAGGTGGATCGCGAGACGATACCGCCCACCGGGCCCCTCGGAAGGGCCGGGCTCCCGGTCCCAGGCCTGCGTGCACCGGAAACCATGGGCCGGCAGGTAGCCCGGCTTCATCTTCCGGAGCACCCGCTCGAACTCCGGGCGGCTCCGGAGCGACGCGAGGTCGGGGACGTTCGATGCGTGAACCGGGTTCGCGAAGCCCGTGTCGGCGGCCCGGAAGAGGGCGGCGAGCGCCTCGTCGGCGCGCCCGAGGCGGGCCAGACAGCAGGCGCGGAAGAACCATCCGACGGCGAGATCCGGCTGCGCCGCGAGCACCTCCGCGAGAACGCCGAGACCTTCCTCCAGTCGGCCGGCCCGGACCGCGGCCTCGGCCCTCGCGAGGGCGGCGGTCTCCTCCGGATTCGGCGGGACGCTGCCGCCGACGAGACGGAAGTACCGGTTGGCGAAGAGGCTCCAGAACGGGCGTCCGGCCTTCACGTCCTCGGCGAGGAACGTGACGCCGGTGAGCGAGGCGATCCCCCCGATGACGTGGCCGGGATCGCCCGGGGGAAGTCTCGACCGGAAGTCCACCCCGTAGGGGAAGCCCGAGGAGTAGGCGATCAGGTCGATCGAGTCCACGAGCTTCTCGTCCGCGAGGAACCGCTCGATCGGACCGAGGATCGTCTCCCGGAACTCCCCGAGGGTGATCACCCCCTGGTGCGGGACGCCGTGGAGCCACAGCACGTGGGTCGTGGGGATGTCCCGCAGCGCCACGTACTCGTTGGCGATTCTCCGCGAAAGGGGGGACCTGGCGTTCACCACCACCAGCGTGGTCTCGGGGCCTCCTCCGGCCGGCGCCTCCGCGACCGCCGCGAGCAGGAGGAGGAGAGCGGCCAGGGGTGCGCGGCCGATGGTCCGCCGCGACCCCCGCCGGCCGTCAGAGGCCGGCCGGGGCCGGTCGGTCCCCGCCGCCTCCACCCTCGACTCGTCGCCCCGCGCGATCCCGTGCATGCGGCCCCGATCTTAGCAGCCCGTCGGGGCCGGGGACGATCTCGGCAATGGAACCCCTTACCCCGACGGACTGTTAGCGCGGCTCGCGGGTGAACACTCCGTGCGAGTACTGGTCCTCGTCACGGTCGTTCGTGACCTGCGCGGCCCGCAGCCATTCCTCCCAGAGCGCGAGCAACTCCTCCTCGGTCAGATTCCGGAGGTCCAGATCCTCTTCGCTCAGGAACTCGTCACACGGTTCGTGTTTCATGCATCCTCGGCCCCGGCCGTTCGATGGTCACTCCAGGCGGATGTCGAGCGCCTGGTCGCCGGCGCGGGCCTTGATCTCCATCTGGCCGGCGCCCGGGGCCCAGACGGTGAGACGGTACTCCCCGGGATCGAGGCCCGTGAGCCGGAAGCGGCCGTCCGCCTCGCTCCGGGCCCACATCCCTCCGCCGTCGGCGGCGAAGACCATGGCGTGCTGAACCGCCCGCCCGCGGCGGTCGGTCACGGTGCCGGAGATCGAGAGGCACGCCACCGCGTGGAGCTTCACCTCCTCGGCGCCGGCCTCGGCGCTCACCGGCTCGCGGAGACGGAAGCCGTCTTCCCGGGGCACGAGGCCCAGCACATGAGGTCCCTCCGACAGGCCCGTGATCTTCCATCGCCCTTCGCCATCGGTGTCCACCCGCGCTTGAACCCCACGCCCGGCCGGGGTCGCGGTGACCGTGATCTTCGGCAACGGCGCGCCGTCCTCCCCGAGGAGGATCCCGGCGAGCGCCTTCCCCTCCTCCAGCGCCACGGAGATGCCGGTCGTTCCCGCGGGGACGTCGTCGACCACCGCCGGGGCGAAGCGGCCGGGGGCGGAGACCGTGACCGTGTAGACGCCGGGCGCCAGCCCCTGGAGGCGGAACGACCCGTCCCCGGACGTACCGGCCTGCCGGGAGGAGCCCGACGCCCCGGGCGCCGGAACCGCCGACACCTGCGCACCGGAGACCCCCTGTCCGTCGGGGCCGGTCACCGATCCGGTGATCTCGCGGCCCGCCCCCACCACGAACTCGAGCCCTTCGGTCCCCGCGGAGATCCCCCGCTTCGTGACTTCCGGGTAGCCCCGCCCCCAGCCCTGCACGGTCACCGAATAGGTGCCGGGGGTCAGCCCGCCGAGCGCGAAGCTCCCGTCCCAGGCCGTCTGCGCCTGAGCCACCACCCCGGCGCCCTGGTCCGGCCCCATCCCGTCCCGCACCACGTGCACGCCGAGGCCGCCCAACGGCTCCCCGTCGAGGCCCCGCACGGTACCGCCGATCCGCAGGCCGCTTCGCAGGCGGAAGTGGAGCGGCTCGTCGCCCGGGCGCACGCCCTCCCGGGTATCCGGGACGAAGTCCGACGGCGGCCCGCCGAACGCCGCCCCCGCGGTCACCCGGTACTCGCCGTCGGGGAGCCCGCGGATCCGGAACGAGCCATCGAGACCGGAGTTCGCCGTGGGCATCACCCCCATCGACCGGCCACCGTCCGCGGCCGCCGCGGTCACGATGGTCCCCGCGACCGGCCGGCCGCTCTCGTCCTCCACCTGCCCGGTGATCTCCCCCCCCACCTCCATCACGAGCAGGATCGACTCCCCTTCCTGGGGGTCGACGTTCTGGACGTACGCGGCGGTGTAGCCGTCGCGGAAGGCCGACACGAAGTAGCGGCCCGGCGCAAGCCCGTGGATCGCGAACTTCCCGCCCGGGTCCGACTGGCCCACCGTGGAGCCGTCGAGCCCGCCCATGCCGCCCTGGACGCGGATCTGCGCGCCGTCGACCGGCCCGCCCGTGCGGAGTTCCACCGAACCGGAGAGCGAAAGGCCGGCCGCCACGCGGATCCGGACCCCTTCCACCTCGCCCCCCTCCGGCACCGTCACCGGGTCGGAGCGGCCGGGCGGGTAGCCCGGAACCGTGGCGACGAGCACGACGTTCCCCGGCGGGACCCCGTCGAGGACGAAGGAACCGTCCTCCGCCACCGGGGAAGTCACGCCGCCCCAGCCGAAGCCCTGCGCGGGATTCTCGTAACCCACCCGGCCGCCCGCCGGAGAGCCGTCACCGGCGACTTCCACCCGGCCGGCCACGCGGCTGCCGGCCTTCAGGACGAGGACGATGTCGGAGATCTCTCCGCCGGCCCCGAGGACCACCGGTCCGTGCATCGCGCGATCCCCGCCGCGCTCGGCGAAGACCCAGGTCTGGCCCTCGGCGAGACCCCCGATCCGGAACGTCCCGTCCGCGGCGGACAGCGCGAACTCCGCGGAGGAGCGCGTGGCCGCCTGCACCCGGACACCCGTCACCGGCCGCCCCAGGCCGTCCTCGACCCGCCCGCTCACCCCGCCCCCCCGCTGGACCACGAGGTCCTTCTCCACCGGCGGCCCATCCTTGCCGATGCGCACCGACAGCCGAGGGTCGATCTCCGCGCCCTGACCCATGCGTCCGAAGCCGTCCGGGGCGAGGCCCTGCTGGCAATACCCCTCGGCCTCGACCCTCATCAGGTACTCCCCGGGGGCGAGGGCCGGGAAGCGATAGCGCCCGTCCTCGCCCGCGGTCACCGAGTCGTCGCGGTCCCGCAGGTCGGTCAGCGGCAGGGCGATGACGCGGGCCCCGGGAAGCGGGGCGCCGGTCTCCGCCACGGTGACCACGCCGGAAAGCGCCACGCCGCGGAGCAGGACGACGTCCACCGTCAACTCCTCGCCCGCGGTCAGCGTGAGCGTGCGGCCGGGCGTCCCCGGCGGCGGGTGCTGCACGAAGCCCTCGGCGGTGACCCCGATCCAGCTCACGTAGCCCTGCGACAGACCCGTGAGGCGGTACGTCCCGTCGGGACCGGTCATCGCCGCACCACCCGCCATGCCGGGATCGAACGTCCCCGAGACGAGCGTCCGGACCTCCGCACCGGCCACGGGTGCTCCCGCTTCGTCGGTGACGGTCCCCGCGAGGGTCGCTCCGGCCCGGAGCCGGATGTCGAAGACCGGAACGTCCGGGACGCGGACGAAGCCCGCGCGGACCAGGGGCTTCCCCTCCGGCACCACGGACAGGATCACCGACCCGGCGGCGATCCCGTCGAACCGGTAGCGCCCCTCCGCGTCGAGGACCGCCTCGCGGCGGAGTCCGGAGTCGAAGCCCACCCGGCTGCCGCCGGAGGGGTCGAGGAGCACGCGGCCCGCGACGGGGTCGCCGTTCTCGTCGGTGACCCGCCCGGTCAGGACGAAGCCCTTCCCGAGTCGCACGACGACCGGCTCGCCCGCGCGCTCCGGAACAAGGAGCGTCTCGACACCCGCCCGCCCGAACCCCTCGGCCGAAGCGGCGACGAAGCACCAGCCCGCGGCGAGCCCGGGGATCGAGGCCTCCCCTTTCTCGTCCGTCTCTCCCGTGCGCAGGGGCGAAGGGACGGTCATGGCGGCGAAGACGACGTCGCGCCACGAGCCGCGGTCGAACCGCGTCTGGGGGCCGGACGAAGCGAACACCAGGACGGTGGCCTTCCGGATCGGGGTGTCGGCGCCGTCGAGGACCCGGACCAGCAGGGTGACCGCCGGAGCCAGGTAGAGCGTCCCCACGTCGGTCTCCTCGCCGGGGAGAACCACGATTCCCGGGCGATCGACGCGCGCGAACTCCCCGTGTTCCACGGCAAGCAGGTACCCTTCGCCGGGGGGAACGTCGGCCACGAGAAACCGGCCGTCGGACCGGGTGACGCCACGCCGGGGGCTTTCCCCGACCGAGAGGACGACGATCACTCCCGGCACCGGTTCGCCGGTGGCGAGGAGGAGGACCCGCCCGCCGACGGAACCGGGTCGACCCGCCGCCGCAGGGCGCCCGGAAGCCGGGACCGGCGATGGCCCCTCCGGGCCGGAATCCCCGGGCGCCGCCGAGGCATCGCTACCCTCCTGCCCGGTTCCTCCGCCGCGAGTGGCGTCCCGCAGGCCGAACCAGAGCCCGGCCGCCACCACCAGCGCGATCAGTCCGGCCAGCAAGACTACCGTCCGTGTGCCCTGCATGGTCACCCCCGCCGGCATTCTACCCCCTGGCAGCTTGTCCGGGTGAAGGGTCGCCGCGCAGAGATCGTCTGGCCCCCGGCAGGCTGCTGATTTTCCGTTGAATGCCGGCAACCCTTCGGGCCGGGCACGATGCGCTTCGCATCGCTTTCTTCGTGGGCCTCCGCGGCTTCGCCGCGGGAGCGGCCTCCGGCGGAGGCCGAGATCGGCCCACGCTCGTCGTCTTCGACCGGCTCCGCAAGGTCGAGTCCTCCTCGCTCCTTGCGCTGCTCGCGCCTCGTCCCGGCGCGGCTCGCGGGGGA
>JALOQY010000241.1 GCA_025459285.1 Planctomycetota bacterium
TTCCCGGGATCGGCCTCCAGGGCCCGGTCGATTTCGCGGTCGATCGTCTCGTCCATGAGTTCCCGGGAGAGCGAGTAGACGAACGCCTTGGCCTCCGACAGGTCACGCCGGACCGCGGGGGGAAGGTCCTTCACCTTGAGCAGCTCGAGCTGCTCCATCGCCCGGTCGACGTCGCCCAGTTCCCGGTGACAGAGGGCGAGCTTGATCCGGGCATCGGCGAGGATCTCGGGGAACACTTCCACGGTTTTCGAGAGGTCCGTCAGGCGACCGGTCCGGACCACGCGCCGGAACAGGGCCGCGGCGCGCTGGTAACGCCCCGCGGACAGGTGGAGCATGCCCGAGAGGTAGCGGTCGAGCGCGAAGGCGCCGAGGAGCTGCCGGCCGCGCACCTTGAACTTCCGGTACAGGAACCACGCGAGGAACGCGAGCGCCAGCACGCCAAGGGCGGTCCTCCCGACGCGGCTCTCGAGGACCGGGCCGAGGACGCGTCCGATCGCCGAGAGGAGGCTCGACAGGACCCCCACGAACGGTGCGAGCAGGGCGAGGAGAAGCGCGAAGACGACAAGGTAGAACCAGAACCGGAACCGGCCGAAAAGGGAGGGCATCCGGCGAAGCCGGTAGAAGAGCCCGGCGAGGAAGCGGCCTCCCTTCATGGCCCGCCCCCCTTCTCGACGCGCGAGAGGGTCCCCTCGATGCGGCGGCGCAGGTCCGCATCCGCCTCCCGGGCCAGGATCCGCCGCAGGGCCTGGGCGGCCTCGTGGCCACCGATTCTCCCCAGCGCATGGATGAACATCACCCGCCGGTGAGCGAGTCGCCGCCGGTTCAGGCCGACTTTCTCGAGGAGCCCCGTTTTCTCGTAAGCCCGGAGGATCGCGGCGATCGCCCGGCCGCCGAACGCCTGCACCATGCGCTCCGCCGCGCGCTCCGTATCCGGATCGCCCTCGGACAGACGCTCCACCGCGCGGTCGATCTCGTCGCCCGAGAGATCCGTGAGCAGCCGCAGCGCTTCGTCGCGAACACCCTCCGGGAGGCCGGCGGTGATGCAGGTCTTGATCAGGTGGTCCCCTGCCGCGGCGCCGAAGGAGCGGACCACGTCGGAGACCATGCTCCGGAGCCCCTCCCGGTCCCAAAGCACCTCGAGGCCCTCGTACACGGTCCCGGAGAAGCCCCGCGCCATGAGGATCCGGCGGATCTTCCTCCCATTGCCCGGACGCGCCAGGGCCGCAACCAGCGCACGCTCCCGCGCGAAAGTCCGGTCGGTGAGGACGGTCTCGGCGAGGAAGCCCTCGTCGGGCACCGCGTCGAGGAAGGGGGCCAGATCATCCTCGGGGCAGGCGTTCAGTCGGGCGATCACCTCCTGGGTCGAGAGATCGAGCCGCATCTCTTCGAGTCTCCCGGCGGCACCGAGGCGCACGAGTACGTCCAGCGCCACGGACCGCAACTCCCGGTCGCCGGACTCGAGGATCCGGAGGACGCCCGGCAGGGCCGCGCTCCCCATCCTCGACAGCACCCGCACCAGCACGCCGTCGAGCGACCGGAACGCCGAAACCCCCTCGTGCACGAGCCTCGTGGCGCTGAAGGCGCCGGATCGCCGCCAGGCATCGAGGATCACGGGCATGGCCTCGGGGCCGAGGTCCGCGAGGATCCGCTCGAGCACGGAACCGTCGTCCACACGGGGCAGTTCGCGGAAGATCGAGGGAACCACCTTCTTCCCCATGTCCCGCAGGCGGTCCGCGGCAGCCGGATCTCCGTCCGCGGCGCGCCGGACCAGGGATCTGACGAAGGCCCGGGTCTCGCTCACCTCTTCGAAGACGGCACGGACTTCGCCCAACGGCCGGAGCGCGTTCCGATCGATCTCCGCGAGAGAGCCGAAAGCCCCGCAGTCGGGGCAGGTCTCCGAATAGCCCCCCGCCGCGAAGCCGCACCGCTCGCACAGATGGCCCGCTTCCCGGGCGAGCAGGTGCCCCACCGTTTCCGCCGCCGCGGGGAGCGGCAGATCCGCGACGGCGGGAGGGGAAGCTTCCGTCGATGATCGGCCCGTGGGAAGCCGGGCTTCCTCGGCGGGAGGCCCCGGCAGGGCCGGCCGGACCGGAGCGGTGGCGATCCGCGGCGGGCCGGTCTCCGACTCGCCCGGCATCAGCCCGGGCCGGGGACGGGACAGGGGACGCAGCCCCCCCGGCGGTTCGAAGCTCGTCCCCGCGATCTCCGCGAGGCGCACCATGCGGTCGATCTGCTCCGCGAGGGACTTCCCCGCCGACCGTTCGCCGCCCGTGATCCACGCCGCGCGCACCAGGTCCACCCGCGGCCCCACGAGCGCGGGGTTGGCCTCGAGAGCGGCCGTCAGGAGCGGCACCGCCTCTCGACCATGGCCCTGATCGAGCTGCTCGCGTGCCGCGAGGGCCAGCACGCGGGACAGGCGCCTCCGCGCCGCCCGCCCTCCGTCTTCGTCGGCCAGCCGGCGCGCCAGGTTCACCGCTTCCGGGAGCCGCCCCGCCGCGAGCCGAGCGTCGAGGAGGAGCCCTGCGGTCCCCCGGTCGTCGGGGTACGCCGCCGCGGCCTTCTCGAGGTGCGAAAGGGCCTCCTCGGGCCGGCCGAGGACGAGGAGGTCCCGGCCGAGCGAGAGGTGGTTGCGGGGCAGGTCGAGGGAGAAAACCCGGTCCACCTGGTAGTGGTGCTTGTGCGCCTCCGCGGGGTCGCCGAGTTCGCGACAGGCGTCACCGAGCAGCACCCGGGCCTCGCCGTTCTCGGGATCCCGCTCGATCACTTTCTCCAGCGCGGCACGGGCCTCCGCGAACTCCCCTTTGAACATCAGGTCCACGCCGGTCACGAACTCGCGCAGCGCCCGCCGCCTCCCCATCCGGTCCGCGACCCCCCGCAGGGCCCGCAGGATCCGCCACAGCGCGAAGAGCCCGACCAGCGCGAACACGCCCAGCACGAAGAGGGGCTCGCGCACCAGCTCCCGGAACAGGTTCGTGATGTCGTTCAGCACGGCCTCCGCGGGGACGATCCGCACGGAACTCTAACCGGCGGACCCCGAAAAAAACTCCTGCTCCGAGTTTCTTGACACGCTGCCCGCCCGGCGTTAAAAAGAAACCTGAAAGTCAAGGTTGCCCAGCGGGCGTAAAACTTTCCATTTCACTCCACATTTTCCCCTTTTCTCCGAAAGTTCCCTTGGCTTTCAATCGCGCGGGGCTCGGCCTGACGGCCGGGCCCCGCGCGATTTCATGAGAGCTCCGCCGTGAGCGCGAGCCCGGGGCAGGCGAACCCCGGGAACTCCACCGCGCACAGGGCCTCGCTCCGGAGATCCTCGAAGAAAGAGCCGTTCAGCGTGCCCGTGACCCGGCCGAGAGGTCGCCCTTCCTCGTAGAGGACTCCCTGGGGACAGAGCAGGCTGTACTCGCCACGGACGTGGTCCTGGGTGTGCATCCCGAGCACGGAGTGCACGAGGAGCGTCCGGCTGCCGGAGAGCGACTCCTCCCGGCCTGCGCGGGATGCCAGCCCGAAGACGAAGCCCTCGATGGCGGAGGGCGAGGGCACGGGTTCCATGCCCAGCTTCCTTCCGTGTTTCAGGCCGAGGAGCGGCGTGAGGACGCATCCCTTCTCGACCAGGAGGACCTCCCGGGCGGGCACCCCTTCCTCCGTGAACCGGAATGACCCCGGCGACAGGGGAGAGAGCGGTGAGGTGCGGAGCGAGAAGTCCTCTCGGAAGCACCGGCGGCGATCCCGGAAGTCCGCCGCGACGAAACGTGAACGTCCGTTCGCCACCGCCCCACCCGACAGGTTGGCGAGGAGGAAGGTCCGCAGGAACTGCTCCGCCACGCGGGGGTGGAGAACCACCGGCGTCCGCCCGCGCGGCGCCCCGGCCGCGGTATGCCTCAAGGCCTCGAAATCCGCGGCGGTGAGCGACGCGAGCTTCTCGACGTCTCCCGGCGCGAAAAGGCCGCGCCGGCTGAAGCCGTCGCCCACCAGGGAGTCGAGCGCGAAGCCGAACGAGACGGCCGTGGACTCGGATTCCGCCCGGAACCCGCCCGACGTCACCACACGACGCCGCACGACGGCGGCTTGCGCCGAGGCGTCCATGATCCGGGCCGCGCACCGCTCCCGGACTCCGGCCAGCGCGGAGAGGATACCGGGCAGGATGTCGGGAGCCTGGCCCCGGGCCGCGGCCGCGGCCTCCGGCGAGAAGAGCACCACCTCGGGGACCGCCGCCGGTGCGGGAAAGATCGCATCCTCGGGGTCGTCGTAGCGACCTTCGAACGCCGAAAGGAGCACGTCGCGGAGCGCGTCCTTCGGCCCGCGGCTGAGCGAGCCACTCGACATCCGGCCATCACTCCACCCGATCGTGAACGAGCCGCCGGCGAGCTCCTTCACCGAGAGCGGTGCATAGGCGCTCCCGATCCGGTTCCGCTCGACCCCGAGTTCGCTCACCACCGACTCCGCGAGCGACAGTCGGAAACCCGAGGTCGCAACCCCCCCCTGCCGGAAGTCGCGGACCTCGCGCTCCACCTCCTCGAAGAAACTCATGCGCGCCCCCCGATCCGGACCGCCGGATTCTCGGACAACAGCACGAAGTGGTGCGATCCTCCCGACGATGGCACCCCCTGCCCGGCCTTGCCGCAGGTGCCCGCGGCGTCGAGTCGGAGCGGCCCGTACCCTCTCCGGATCGAGTGGAGGGCCGCCTCGATGCGCCCGCAGAAGATCCCCGGACGGAAGAGACGCACCGCCTCCGGGGTGAGTTCGTAGAGAGCCGTCGAGTGGAACACGAAATCGCCGAGGGCCGGGTTCACCTGCCCCCCGCGGTAGCCGGACAGGAAAACCACCTTCCCGCCGTCGACGAGGTCCCCCGATTCGCGCAGGAGGTCGCGCACGCTCTCCGGCGTCCAGTCGTCGAACTCCCGGCCGGCGGGGCCCGGCACGGCGTCGGCCACCTCCATCCGGATGTTCGACATCCGGGGGATCGGAACCTCGGCGAACGACGACTGCCGCTCCGCGCCCGTCACCGGTGTTCCCGCCCGTCCCGCCGTGTGCAGGTCGGCGAGGGCCTCCCGCAACACCCCCCGTTCGAGGATCACCGCGCGCCGCCGTTCACCGCCGTTCCCACCGAACGGCTGGTACGCGTTGTCCCCCTCGATGGACTCGTCGATGATGGTGACGTTCGCGCTCCCGAATGTCTCCCCGTGTCGAAACCTCCCATCGCGGCCGAGGATCGACGCATCGAGGCCGTCGGACTCCGCGGCATGGCCGAACGCCTCGTGGGCAAGCCCCTTGGCCAGGGCGTAGTCGATGAGGATCGGGTAGCTGCCGGCGGGATAGGCGGGCGCGTCGAGCAGTCGGCCCGCGAGGTCCGCGGCCAGAGCCGATCGATGCAGGAAGCGCCGGCGCTCCTCGGGTGATCGGAGCACTTCGAACGAGGTGCCCGTGGCCCCCGCCGAGGTTCGCACCGCCTCGCCGTCCCGCCGGGCCGTGAACAGCACGGAGAGCCCGGATCGCGGGATGCGGAAGGAGACGTCCGTGCCGCCCGACCTCACGATGCGCCAGTCGGAACGGAGGATGAAAAAGGAGAGCCGGACCGAGTGTCCCCCGGCCACCTCCCCCACCTCGCGGGCAAGGGCGAGAGTCTCGTCCCGGATCTCCCCCGGTCGCATGGCGTCGAAACCGCTCCGGACCCTCGGGACGGCCCTCCCCGTCGTCGATGGAGCGGAGAGGATGGCCGGCATCGCCTCGAGCCCGGCGCGTTCCGCGGCGCGCGCGAAAAGGACCGCCCGGTCCGCCGCGATGAGCCCGCGCGGAAGGTCGGGATCGTCCACCGCGGCGAAACCGCAGTGCCCCGCCGGAGTGAACACCTGGATCCCGAGCCCCCGCGCGGCGGAGGCGTCGACCGCGTCCACCCGGAGGCCCTCCACCGAAACGGATCGCGACCTCACGTCCTCGAAACGCAGGACGCCGTGGGCCCCCTGTTCCTCGATCCGGCGGAGCAGCGCCCCGGTCAGTTCGTCCATGCCGTCGAAGGCCAGCCGGTCGTCCATGGTCACCCCCGGATGTACACCCCCAGCACTCTCATCTCCTCCAGCGTCTTCCAGTCCCGGATCATCTCGCGGAGGGCGGCGGCGGTGGGAGAGATCCGCTCCACCACCATGTCCCGCACGCCCGGCAGGGCGAGCACCCGGTCCAGAACCGTCTCCGAGTCGACACGCAGCAGCACGATCTCGCGCTGCGTCGCGAAGGCGATCTTCTCCCCCCAGTCCCGGATGGAGTACTCGACGTTCTGGGGGATCGGATTGCGGCTGTGCTCGGACAGGAACGCGAGGATGGCCTCCGCGCTCATCCCCTTCGAGACCGCCCGCTCCACGCCGTCCTTGTCGATGCGGTACCGGCTCACTTCCTCCGACTGGGTGCGCACGGCGAAGCGGTCGAGCGTGTGCACCACGGGCAGCACGTTCCCCTCGGGGAAAACGAGGACCTCGAAATCCGGGTTCACCACCAGCGGCGAACTGCCATTGGCGGGGGGCGCCCCCACGTCCACGCCCAGCACCTCCAGTCCGAGATCGGTCAGACGGACGCCCAGCGGCCGGTCCCGCGCGAGTCCGATGTCCACGAAGCCGAGGACGAACATGCGCTTGACCAGCCACTCCGCGAGGTCCGCGGCGAGGAATGCCAGCGTGGTCCGGGGCGGATCGTAGGAGTACTGGAAGTGGTTCTTGAACCGCTCCCGGATTCCCTCCTCTTCCAGCGTGGCGAGGTAGTCGTTCCGCGCCAGGAATGGCAGTTCCAGGAACGGACGCCAGCCCGCCGCGCCGCTGTCCCGGAGCCGGCCGCACAGGAGCCGCCGGAGCTTCTTCATGTGGAAGTCCCGACCCTCCGGCGACCGTTCCTTGAGGAACCACTCGTAGATCTGGCGGACCTGCCCCAGCAGGTCCCGGCCCTCCCACGCCTCCCCGGCCCGGGTCAGGCGGAGGATCCGCTCCTCGTCCGGCGCGACGAGGGCCAGCCCGTGCGCGATGTCCCAGATGAGCGACAGGATCTCGTCCCGCTCCACGAGAGCGGTCTCACGGAAGACCAGTCCCTCGAGCACGCGCAGGTGCGCCGCGCGGTAGAGCCGCTGGCCCTGCGTCACGCGCACCGGGTTCCGCGCGATGAACCGGAGGAAGTGGGCCAGGTCGGTCAGGAGATCGATCCTCGCCGCCGCCACCCGCTCGAATTCCGCCTCCGGGACGGATGCGCCCCGGAACCAGCCCTCCACGACTTCGTGGAAGACGACGATGGACTCCCCCTCCAGGCGGATGCCGAAGTCGTCGAGGGAGAGGTTGCTGAGCGTGCCGAGCCCCGCCGTCTCCAGGTACTTCTGCCACCGCTTGCGGTCCCACTTGAGCGGAACGTCCGGATTCTGCTCGTAC
>JALOQY010000242.1 GCA_025459285.1 Planctomycetota bacterium
TGGTAGTCGAGGCAGATCGCCTGCGCCTTGATCGTGATCCCGCGCTCCCGCTCGATTTCCATCGTGTCGAGGAGCTGGTCCTTCATCTCGCGGTCGGGCACTGCGCCGGTAAGATCGATGATGCGGTCGGCCAGGGTGGATTTCCCGTGGTCGATGTGTGCGATGATCGAGAAGTTGCGGACGTGGGAGGCGGACATGAAGCCCCCCAAAGTACAGAAACGGCGGCCCCGGCCGCAGTTTCCCCGCGGGAGAACACGTGATGCCGAGAGCGGCCGTCCTGTTGACCATCGTCCTTTCCGGCCTCGCCTTCGTTCTCCTCGCGGTCGCGGTCGGAGCCGGCGGCACACAGGGCTTCGACGAACGCGTGCTCCTCGCCTTGCGTGACGTCGCCGATCGGGGCGTCCCCGCCGGCCCGCCGTGGCTCGCCGAGGTCGGCCGCGACCTCTCCGCCCTCGGGAGCGAGGTGGCGCTGACGCTGCTGCTCCTCTCGGTGGCCGGGTACCTCCTCCTCTCGGGCGGAGGGCGGGCCGTCCCTCCTCTGTTCGTGGCGGCCCTCGGGGGGTTCGCGCTCTCGGAGGGGCTGAAGACCCTGATCGCGCGGCCGCGGCCCGTGGTGGTCCCGCACCTCTCGTGGACCTGGAGCTCCAGCTTCCCGAGCGGCCACGCGATGCTCTCGACCACGGTCTACCTCACGCTCGCCGTGTTCCTCTCCGGCACCGTCCGCGAACCCCGCCTGCGGATCCTGTTCGTGGCGCTGGCCGCGGGGCTGGCCCTGCTCGTGGGCTGCTCCCGGGTCTTCCTCGGCGTGCACTACCCGACCGACGTGATCGGGGGGTTCCTCGCCGGCCTCGGCTGGTCCCTCCTCGTGGCCCATCTCTTCCGCCGCCGCCTGGGCCTCGTCGCCTGACAGCTCTCCCGCGCCGGCGGCGGGGGCTGATAGAATCCCGCCCGCGGACGGTCCCCCCATGGCGCACTACTTCGACCACAACGCCTCGACGCCCCTCTCCCCGCACGTCCTCGCGGTCCTCGCCGAGGCGGAGGCCGACCTCTTCGGCAACCCGTCGAGCGTCCACGGCTTCGGCCAGCGGGCGCGGGCCGGCGTGGAGGCCGCGCGCGAGCAGGTCGCCCGACTCCTCCGCTGCCCGGCCCGGGAGATCGTCTTCACGAGCGGCGGCACGGAGAGCGACAACCTCGCCCTCCTGGGGGCCCTGCGCGCTACGGGCGTGGCCGGTCGCCACGTCGTCGCCTCGGCCATCGAGCACCCGGCGGTTCTCGGGGCCTGCTCAAGGCTCGAGCGCGAGGGGGCGGCCGTGACGCTGGTCCCCCCCCGCCCCGACGGCGTCGTGGACCCGGAGGCCGTGCGTTGCGCGCTGCGGCCCGAGACGGTGCTGGTCACCGTCATGCACGCCAGCAACGAGACGGGCGTCGTGCAGCCCGTGGCGGAGATCGCGAGGATCGCCCGCCATGCGGGGGCGCTCTTCCACTGTGATGGTGTGCAGGCCGCGGCCCGTCTCCCCGTCGACGTGCGGGCGATCGGGGCGGATCTCTACTCGATCTCGGGCCACAAGTTCAACGGACCGAAGGGCACCGGAGCGCTTTACGTCCGGGACGGGGTCCGGATCGAGCCCCTCGGGGCCGGCGGCCGGCAGGAGCGGGAGCGGAGGCCCGGCACGGAGAACGGGCCGGCCCTCGTCGCCCTCGGTGCCGCCGCGGAGTGGCTCGCCGCTCACCTCGACACCGAGACATCGCGTCTCGCCGCGCTCCGGGACCGCCTGGAACGGGGGCTCCTCGATCGGCTCCCCGGCGCGGCGGTGAACGGTGCCGGCTCGCCCCGCACCCCGAACACCACGAGCGTCCGGTTCGCGGGCCTCGACGGGGAGGCGCTCGCCATCGCGCTCGACCTCGCGGGCTTCGCCGTCTCCACGGGTGCGGCCTGTGCCGGTGGCTCGGTGCGGCCGTCCCACGTCCTCCTGGCCATGGGCCTCGCACCCGGGGAGGCCCGGTCGAGCCTGCGGTTCTCCCTCGGCCTCGGCAACGACGAGGCGCAGGTGGACGCGCTGATCGAAGCGGTCGAGGCCGCGGCGGCGCGCCAGCGGCGGAAGCCCGCGGCGGTGGGCCGTGGCTGACCAGCTCATCGCCGTCGCCATGTCCGGCGGCGTCGATTCCTCCACCGTGGCCGCGCTGCTTCGTGACCAGGGCCACCGGGTCGTCGGACTGACCATGCAGCTCTTCGACCAGCGGCGCCTGCCCGGACTCGCCCCGGAAGCGGCCACCGGCCGGTGCTGCTCCCTCGACGACGTCCGCGACGCGCGGGCGGTGGCCGCGGCGCTCGGCATCCCGCACTACGTCGTGAACATGGAGGACCTCTTCGAGCGGACCGTCGTCCGGCCGTTCGTCGCGGAGTACCTCGCCGGGCGCACGCCGGTGCCCTGCACCCTCTGCAACACCCACGTGAAGTTCGGCCGGTTCATCGAGCTGGCCGACTCGGTGGGCGCGGATTCCATCGCCACCGGCCACTACGCCCGTCTCGGCTTCAACGAGGCGAGCGGACGCTTCGAGATGCGCCGGGGAGTGGACGAGGGGAAGGACCAGAGCTGGTTCCTCTGGGGACTCTCGCAGGAGCAGCTCGCCCGGACGCTCTTCCCGCTCGGCGAACTGACGAAGGTCGAGGTGCGCGCGCGGGCCGAGCGGCTCGGGCTCCCCACGGCGAGCAAGCGGGAGAGCCAGGAGATCTGCTTCGTGCCCGACGGGGGCCATGGCGCCTTCATCGACGCCTACACCCGGGAAGAGGGGGAGGGGCGCGGGGATCCGCGGGGCGAGATCGTGGACACCGCCGGCCGCGTACTGGGCGGTCACGACGGCGTGCACCACTTCACGGTGGGCCAGCGCAAGGGCCTCGGCATCGCCGCCGGGGAGCCGCTCTATGTCGTGGCCCTCGATCCCGTGACGAGGCGCGTGGTGGTCGGCCGGGAAGAGGAGACGCGGCGCGCCGTCCTGCTCGCCCGCGACGTCAACTGGGTGTCGATCCCCCCGATCGCCGGGCCCCGGCGCGCGCGGGTGCGGATCCGCTACCGGCACGCCGCGGCGGACGCGACGCTCCTGCCCGCGGCGGGGGGAGCGGTCACGATCCGGTTCGACGAGCCGCAGCCCGCGGTCACCCCCGGTCAGGCCGCCGTCTTCTACGACGGCGACCTGCTCCTCGGCGGCGGCTGGATCGATCTCCTCCCGGCGGGCGCGGCCTGACGAGTCACCGGGACGGAGTACTATCCGGCCGTGCCGATCCGATTTCTCCACCTAGCCGATTCCCACGTCGGGGCGCGTCACCCCGGGGGCGGCGCCGGGTCGTACCTCGCGAACCTCCGGGCCGCGCTGGCGCCAGCGCGGCGGGGGGAAGTCGATCTCGTGCTCCACGCCGGGGACCTCGTCCACCGCAGCCGGCCCTTGCCCCGGCGTCTCGCGGAGGGGGCGGCGGCGCTCCTCGAGGCGGCGGAGTGCGGGGCCGACGTGGTCCTCCTCCCGGGCAACCACGAACGCTCCCTCCTCCCGGCCACGCTGCTCCTGGCCCACCGGAGGATCCACCTGCTCGACCGGCCGCGGCGCGTCGTGCTCCGGCTCTCCGGAATCGACGTCGCGGTGTTCGGGTTCCCCTTCGTCCGGCAGGATCTCCGGGGGCGGTTCGAGGGGTGCCTCGCCGCCGCCGGCTGGCCCCGGGACCGCGCCGCGGTGAACGTCCTCCTCCTGCACCAGACGCTCGACGGGGCGCGGGTGGGACCGTCCGGCCATACGTTCCGCGGCGGTCCCGATGTCATCCCGCGGGCGTGGATCCCGGCGTCGTTCGACTACGCGGCTCTCGGTCACATCCACCGCCACCAGATACTGCGCCATCCGGAGGCCCCGGACCTCCCGCTCGTCTACGCCGGCTCCACCGAGCGGACCTCCCGGGCCGAACGCTTCGAGGCGAAGGGCTTCGTGACCGGGACCCTCGAACCCGGATCTCCCCCGGGATACCTGTTCACGGTTCTGCCCGGCGCCGCCTATCCTTCCGGCTGACCATGGGCGATCGGCCGGTCCGCAACCTCCGGGAGCAACTGGCGCTGCTTCGCGCGCGGGGCGACCTCTTCGAGGTCCGCGCGGAGGTGGACGCGCGCCTCGAGATCGCCGAGATCCACCGGCGCACCATCGCCGCGGGCGGCCCGGCCCTGCTGTTCCGGAACGTCCGGGGGAGCGACTTCCCCGTCGTCACGAACCTCTACGGCACCCCGGAGCGCGTGCGGCTCGCGTTCGGGGAGCGTCCGCTGAAGCTGGTCGAGCGGGCGGTGCGGGCCGCGGAGACACTGCTTCCGCCGTCGCTCGGCAAGCTCTGGAGCCTGCGCGGCCTCGCCCGCGACCTGCTGCGGATCGGCGCGCGCCGGGTCCGCCGGGGGCCGATCCTCGAGGTCTCCGAGGCTCCACACCTCGACCGGCTGCCGGTGCTCACCTGCTGGCAGGCCGACGGTGGCCCCTTCGTGACCCTGCCGCTCGTCTTCACCGAGCACCCGAAGACCCGCAAGTCGAACCTCGGGATGTACCGGCTGCAGATCCACGGTCCGGCCCTGACCGGCATGCACTTCCAGATCGGCAAGGGCGGGGGCTTCCACCTCCACGCGGCGGAGGAGGCGGGGCGGGCGCTCCCGGTCACCGTCTTCCTCGGCGGGCCGCCGGCCCTGACGCTCGCCGCCATCGCCCCGCTGCCCGAGGACGTGCCGGAGATCCTCCTCGCGAGCCTTCTTCTCGGCGAGAAGCTCCCCCGCGTGGCCCACGAGCCGCATCCCCTCGTCGCGGAGGCCGAATTCGCGCTGACCGGCCGGGTGGCCCCCGGCGTCCGCCGGCCCGAGGGGCCCTTCGGCGACCACTACGGCTACCTGAGCCTCCGGCATGATTACCCGGTCTTCGAGGTGGAGCGCGTCTTCCGCCGGCGCGACGCGATCTGGCCGGCGACCGTGGTGGGGCGGCCGCGGCAGGAGGACTACCACATCGGGGAGTACCTCCAGGAGCTGCTCGCACCACTCTTCCCGCTGGTGATGCCGGCGGTGCGGTCGCTGTGGTCCTACGGGGAGACGGGCTTCCACTCCCTCGCCGCGGCGGTGGTCCGGGACCGCTACCCGCGGGAGGCGCTGGCCTCGGCCTTCCGGATCCTCGGCGAGGGGCAGCTTTCCCTGACGAAGGTGCTGCTCGTGACCGACCGCACGGTGGACCTCCGCGACTTCCGGGCGGTGCTCCGCGTGCTCCTCGAACGGCTCGACGCACGCCGCGACCTCTTCGTCTTCCCGGGGACGTCCCAGGACACCCTGGACTACACCGGCCCCCGGGTGAACGAGGGGAGCAAGGCGGTCCTCCTCGCGCTCGGCGAGGCGCGGCGGGTCCTGCCGGAACGGTACGAGGGGGGGCCGCCCCCCGGCGCGCGCCGGGTCGAGGTCTTCGCCCCGGGCGCTCTCGTCGTGGAGGGGGAACGCTTCGCCGCCGCACCGGATCTCGCGGACCGCGTGGCGGCGTGGCCCGGTCTCGACCCGTGGCCGCTCGCGGTCCTCGTGGATGACGCGGTGGAGGCGACCCGCTCCGTCGAGCTGTTCCTCTGGACGACGTTCACGCGGATGACGCCCGCCGCCGACCTGCACGGGCGAGAGGTCCGGGACGGGCGGTTCCACACCGGCCTCGCGGGCCCGGTGGTGATCGACGCCCGGATGAAGCCCTCCTATCCGCCGGTCCTCGAGGTGGACGACGAAACCCGCGATCTCGTGGACCGCCGCTGGACCGAGTACGGCATCCCGGTGCCGAAGGAGTGTTCATGAAGCCCGCCGTCCTTTCGGCTCTTCTCCTCCTCTCGTGCGGGGGCCCGGTGGAGTGGCGGGAGCTTCCCGCCGCCCGGCTCGGTCCGTCCGAGGCGCGACGATCCGGCGAGGCGCGGAGAGCCGCGGTTCTCCTCGGGGAACGGCTCCTCGAGAGACTCTCCGAGGAGATCGCCGCCCGGGGGCTCGCGGCGGCGGTGGACGTCTGCCGGACCGCCGCGCCGGCGATCGCCGCGGAGGTGGGGGCGGAACTCGGTCTGAAGCTCGGGCGGACCTCGGAGCGCCTCCGGAATCCGGCGAACCGGCCGCCGGACTTCGCGGCAAAAGCCATCGCGGAGGCGGCCAGGGTCGGCGGCCCCCCGCGTGTCTTCGTCGCCGGGGACGGTCGCATGGGGGTGACGCTCCCCATCCGGCTCAAGGCGATGTGCACGGCCTGCCACGGCGCGGCCGAGGCGATCGACCCCGCGGTGCGCGAGCGGCTCGCCGCCCTCTACCCCGACGACCGCGCCACGGGTTACGCCGAGGGCGACCTGCGCGGCTTCTTCTGGGTGGAGTTGCCCCCGGAGGACTGACTCGGAGCCGCTTCTCCCTTCCAGGGCGGGAAGATTGACCCTGGGTCATTCTTCCCGCCCTGGGAACGGCGGTCAGTGGGCGGGGCAGTGGCCGCAGCCGCCGTTCTTCGGGCCGCCGGTCATCGGGCAGGTCGGCCCGGAGGCGCTCTTCACGGAGAAGCCGCCCGGCCGCGAGATCCGCTGGGCGACCTTCGCGCTCCCGCACTCCGGGCAGGGCGCCTTCGCCCCGGGACGGGGGACGAGGGTCTCGAAGTCATGCCCGCAGGCGCGGCAGGTGAACTCGTAGATCGGCATGGGCCGGGATGGTAGCACCCGGCCAACGGTGGGCCCGCGTTTCTCCGCCGATCACTTCAGGTCCGGCACCGACGGGAGTCCGGCCCGGCGCGCGGCTTTCAGGTCCTCGCGGATCTGCCTCGGGTCGCCGGTGCCGGCGTCGAGGTGGGCCAGCGCCCGCTCGAGGAGCAGGAAGCCGGAGTCCGGAGCGAACGCGAGGCCGCGCTCCACCCACTCGAGCGCCTCCTCGTACCGGGACTGCATCCGGAGGAGGGCGGAGATGTTCGCGTAGAGTTCGTCCGTCCGCAGCCCGAGCCGGGTCGCGACGATCATCTCCTGGAGGCCCTCCTCGATCCGGCCGGCCTCGAGGTGGACGTTGGCCGCCTGGTAGCGCACGTCGCCGTCCCGGGGGGCGAGGCGGACCGCGCGGCGGGCCAGTTCCTCCGCCTCGGCGACTTCGCGCGCGCCGGAGAGGTTGCGGGCCGTCTCGGCGAGGAGGCCCGCGTCTTCCGGACGGCGGGCGAGGGCCTCGCGGAGGAAGGAAAGCTGCTGATCGAAGTCCTTCCGATCGCGGGCGATCGTCGCGAGGCTGCTCCACGGGAGCCAGTACCCGGGGTCCTCGGCGATCGAGAGGCGGAAGAGCCGCTCCGCCTCCTCGGGGTTCTTCAGCGTGAGCTGGTCGAGACCCCGGTTGTGGTAGTAGATCGCGAGGCCCGCG
>JALOQY010000243.1 GCA_025459285.1 Planctomycetota bacterium
GGCCTTGCAGTCGAGGGCCGTGGAGTAGTCGGTCCTTCGCTTGCGGACCCGGCGGCGGTTGCGCTCCTCGATCTTCGCCCGTTCGGCCTCCGAGATCTGCGGATCCACGCCCTCCTCCAGGGAGGCGAGCCGCACGAACCAGATGTTGAAGGCGTCCCGGTACTCCGCGAACGACTTCTCGTTGAACAGGACGTCGACGCAGAGCTTCGCCCACTTCTCCTGAAGCGCCTGGTCCGGGGGATCGATCGTGAAGCCGTCGCCCATCACCGCCACGTCGATGCGCTTCGCCGACGGCCCCCCCGAGAAGATCCGTGTCACCCCGAGGTAGCAGTTGTCGTCGGACCGGACCTCGGCCTCCGAGGCGTGGACCGAGAACGGGTACTTCCCGAGGAGCGCCCGGAACGCCTTCTGGGCCGAAATCCACTGCCCCTTACGGAAGAGCTCAAGGGCCTTCCGGTACTCCGGGGTCGACTCGTCGGTGATGTCGTCGCCGCTCTGCGGGGAAGCCGCGGGGGCGACGAGGAGCAGGAGGAGGAGGGCCAGTGCGGGCCGCATGGGAGGACAGCATCGCGCTCCGCCCGCCCCGCGTCAAGCGGCGGAGCGGCCCCCCACCGCAGGCCGCCCCGGCCGAGGAGCGCCACCACCTCCGCCAGGGCGGGAAGATTGACCCAGGGTCATTCCTCCCGCCCGGGCAAAGCGACCCTGGGTCATTCTTCCCGGCTTTTCACGGGGCGACCTCGAAGCCCTCCTGGCGGAAGTCGTCGTCGAGAGCCGCCGCACGCAGGATGCCGAGGCGCCGCATGACCGTGAAGGACATGCAGTCCGTGAAACTGCAATTCCTGTCGCCGCGGCGGCGGAACAGGTCCCACGCCTGGTCCTGGTCCTTCACCGACAGGCGGACCAGGACGACCAGCCGCGAATCGAGGAGCGCGTCCCCGAGGCGGACGGCCGTGTCGTGGCCCAGCCGAGACCGGGCGACGGTCACGGTCTCGTCGAACACGAAGTCCGTGGTGACGAGCCGCCCGTCGAACTCCGTGAGGAGGGCGGTCACCGGCGCGTGACTCTCGTCAGAACGGTTCACGAAGGCGAGCCACGCGCTCGTGTCCACGAAGAGGCGCTCCATCACTCCTCCCCGGAGCGCCCGTACAGGTGGGCGTCATGCTCCCGCCCGAGGTCGGACGGGCCTTCGGCGATCCCCGCGAGTTTCCCGAGCCCCTTGCGGGCTTGTGCCCTCCGCTGTTCGAGATGCTCGGCGAGGATGGCCCGGATGACGGCCGCGAGACTTCTCCCTTCCTGTCGCGCGACCGACTTCAGGGCGTCGTGAAGCCATGAATCGAGAAGCACTTGAGTTCTGTGCATGGTGACAGCCATCATACATCAGCCATCGCCCCGGAAGAATCACCCTGAGTCATTTTTCCGGTCCGAAACGCCCGGACCGGCGAGCGCGTCTAGCGCGGCGTTGCCGCTGGGACCGCCCCCACCGCCGCCGACCGGGAGGATCGCCTCCGGGACGTGATAGAGTACGTGGTGGCCGGCCTGCCCGCCCGGTAGCTCCGCGGTCACGGAGGGAGGAGCCCGATGGCCCGACCGATCGTCCTCGTCGCCCTCGCCGCCTTCGCCGCGGGGCTGCTGACCGGGGTCCTCGCCGCGGGCCCCCGCGGGCTGGACGGGGACACGCGCGCGGCGGCGTCCGCCCCGCCACCCTCGCCCCGGCCCGCCGTCGAACCCCCGGTCGCCACCGGGCTTTCCCCCGACTGGAAAGCCGACGCGCTTACGGGCGGCGATTCCGCGCGCCGCGAGCGCGCCCTCGCACAGATCGCCGAGGGACTGCGCGCGGCGGACCCCTCCGTAGCCGCCGAGGCCCGGCGCGCCCTCGCGCAGCTCGCCGAGGCGGCCACGCCGCCCGCCGCGGCAGGGGTTCCGACACGCACCGCCCCGAGGCCCGAAGGACCTCCGGGAGACCACACCCGCGCCGTGGAGCAAGTCGCGGCCCTGAAGGCCGACGTGCTCCAGATCGAGGACCCCGCCCGCCGGGAGCGCGGGCTCGCCGATCTGGAGGAGGCCATCCAGTCCGGGGACCCCGCGCTCGCGGCCGCCGCCCTGCGGGCCCTCCCCGAGTTCCGCGACGTCCCCCACGAGAAGTCCCGGTTCCGCGGGGCGGTGCGGGCGCGGCTCGATGACGGGGACGCGAACGTACGATCCGCGGCCGCCTGCGCGCTGCGCTTCGTGGATGCGGAACCGGCCGACACGGAGGCTCTGCTCCGCGTGGCGGAGTCCCACCCGGAACACCCGAATCTCCTGTACTCCGCGATGCGCCTCGCCGGAAGGAGGGTCGAGGGCCGGCTGGCGGACCTCTATGTCAGGGCGCTCTCGGCCTCCGACGCCTCGCGGGCCGAAGAAGCCGCCAACGGCCTGCGTGGGGTCTGGGTCTCCGAGGAGGTCGAGAACGCGGCGCTCTCGGCCTTCGAGCGCACCGGCTCCCGGAACGACCCGGGCCTGTGGTGGCACATCCTCGGCCAGATCCGGCCGACGCGGGAGCGGCGGGTGCGGCTCATTTTCGACGTGCTGCGGAGCCAACCGACCGACACGGGCGCGCCGCAGCTCTTCGCCCGGGCCCTCGAGCCGCATGACCTCGAGCCTTCGGCCGCCCCCGTGGCGGCGGCGCTGGCCCTCGCCCTCCTGCCCGACGCACAGACGAACCTGGTGCGGGAGCTCTGCCTCGAGGTGCTCGAGAAGTCCGGGACCGCCGCCGAAGCGAGCGGCCTTTGCGCCTTCGCCGACAACCGGATGGTCGAGAGGGACCTCCGCGTCCGCGCCCGGGCCATCGCCCACGCCCTCGGCCGTCTCCGCTGACCGCCCGTCACCGGGGCATGGGCCGGCTCCGGTGGGAAGACGCGCGGCGGCGGCGGCTCCGGCTACTTTTCCCCGGCGAGGGCGGTCAGGGCGCTGGGGAGAAGGGCGAGCACCTGCTCCGGGGAGAGTCGCGCGAGTTCCGTGATGTCGCGCGACTCCGAAAGCGCGGCCACGAGAAGAAGCCCCACGTAGTACCCGGCCTCCGGCGGGATGCCCCGATCGTTGTCCTCCGCGCCGAAGTAGGCGCGGCGGAGGGCGTGGTCGGTGCTCGTCAGGTTGTCCCGGAGTTCCGTCGCCATCGCCGGGAGCATCCCGGCGCACTTCGTCACTTTCTCCGGCGTGAACCCGAGGACCTCCGTCATCCGCTTGCCGGGGTTCAGCAGGCCGGACACGTAGGTCGCCATGCCTTCCTGCCAGAGGGCCCGATAGAGGCCGCGCCCGCCATCGAAGTACTTCAGGTGGTAGTAGTGGAACACCTCGTGGTCGAGGGTGAGGTTGAACTGCGTGAAGCCGTCCGTCGGGAAGTACTCGAGGCCGAGGCCGATGACCTCGCGGTCCCCCACCGTGAGCTGCTTGCCGCGGAACGAGAAGGAGATCGTGAGGTAGATGGGCGGCGCCGCCGCGAGGTCCGGGAACTGGCGGGCGAAGGCCCCCACGCGCGCGGTCACGAAAGCCGCGACGTGCCGGTAGTGGTCCCGCATGGCCGGGAGCCGGGCTGCCACGTCCTTCCAGAACGTGTCGATGCAGTAGCGGCGATGCTTCGCCCGCTCCTCGCCCTCGAGCCGCCGGTAGATCGCGTCGGCGAAGAACACGGGGTGCTTCGCGGCGAGCATCTCGTCCCACTTCGCGTCGCGGGCCTCCGGCGGCGCCTCCCGCGCGGCGGCCTCGTAGGCCACGAAATCGTCGAGGAGGTTCGTGATCTCGGGCTTGATCGCCTCCGGCGAAGGCTCCGCCGGAGCGGCGGGGGCAAGGGCGGGGAGGGCGAGGAGAAGGGCGAGGAGTATCGCGAAGCGGTCCATGCCGGAAGTCTAACCCCGAAAGCGGATCGAAGTGGGGCGGTTTCCGGGGTTGCCTGCGCGGGCGACCCACGGCAGATTGAGGGACCTGGCGACACGTCGGATGATCACGGTCCCCAGGCCGGCTGAGCGCTGCGACCGTCCGTCGTGATCGCGCGAAGGCCGGAGCCGTCGGCTCCGACGACCATGATGTCGGAGGTGACGTTCCGCCGCGCGAGGTCCACGAGGTCGAGCGCGGGCCCCCGGCTCGTCACGACCTGGAACGCGATGTGCGTTCCCGCCGGGGACCACGACGGGTACGTCGGGCACTGGTTTGGCGCGAGGGAGGTGATCTGGCGCGGCGTCCCGCCCGCCGTGTCCACCACGTAGAGGTTGCCGGAGACCTTGCCGGACATCCGGTAGCGGACAAACGCCATGCGCCGGCCGTCGGGGGAGAACGCCGGCGAAACGTTGCCGATCACGTACTGCGCAAGGACCTGCTCGCCCGGCACCACGACCCGCGCCTCCGGCGTTCCGCGCAGGAAGGAGTCGAGCGGGCACACGGCGAGGGACTCCATGCCCGGCGTGCCCATGGCGAAGGCGATGAGGCGGCCGTCGGGAGAGAGCCGCGGGTCCCTGGCGAAGGCGCCGCCGTTCTTCGTCGGGTCCCACAGGGCGAGGAGTGTCCCGCTCTCCGCGGTCACGGCGGCCATGGTGTCGAAGCCCTGCTCCGGCGGCTGCTTCAAGGGGTCGTACCACGCGTGCTGCGAGAGGCAGACGATCGTCTTGCCGTCCGGCGTGATGCTCGGGTAGGTGGCGAGGCGATTCCCGTCGCAGAGGTTCAGCGTCACCTTGACCGCGCCGTCAGCGGGCACATCCACGAACTCGAGGTCCCCCATGTGCCGCGTGTAGGAGAACTTCACCCAGATCTTCCCCGCCGGTACGCCCTTGACGATGCTCGTGCCCTCGTTGATCCGCTCGGCCTTGCCCTCCCCGCCCTTCCACGACCAGTCGGTGCGGAGGACCTTCTGTCCCGTGTTGTCGTTCCGCTCCACGACGAGGGCCCCCCGGCCCGACGCGGCGGGCGGCGCCTTCGAGTCACCGGTGACCCGCCAGATGTCAGGGCCGTCGCGGGGAGCGAACCACACGTCCGTGAAGAGGGCGCTCTCATAGGACCGCTGGTCGGAAGCGATGACCCAGGACTTCCCGTCCGGCGCCCACCACGGGTCCTGCGCGGAGGACTGGGGGTCGAGCTTCCACAAGAGCGTCACGCCGGTGCCGTCCGGGGCCATGGCGAAGGGCTTCGTCAGCACCGTCTCGATCTTCTGTCCGGCGAGGTCGAGGACCTGGCTCTCGTACCGGACGAACAGGATGGTCCCGCCGGGGCCGAAGACGGGCAGCGGATCCGGACGCTCCCGGCGGTCCGGGCCCGGGACCGGCGCGGGCGGCGCCACGCCGGCCTGCCGGGCGAGCACGATCCGGCGTCCGTCGACGGTGACCTCGAGCGAATCGGGACCGAGGAAGTTGAAGGGCACCCGCAGCGGCGCGGCGCCGCCGGTCTCGGTGACGACGAGGGCGTCGCCCTCCGCGCGCCACGTGCCGGCGGCAGTCTCGACGCCTTCGGGACCGGCCTCGCGGTAGGAGTACGTCCCGTCCGCATTCAGCGTCAGGGAGACCTCGGCGCCCTCGGCGCTGTAGCGCCACTGTCCGGTGAGGCCGCCGACCGCGGCCGGCGGGGGCGGCGCGGCGGCGGCCCCCGTCGTGAACACGATCGGCCGCGGCAGCACGGACCGCCCCGTCGAAACCGACCGGAACCCATCGTGTCCCGGGCCGTTGACCCCGGCGCCGCAGGTGACGCCGGGGGCGAGCCGGACGGGGATGACGAGCGTTCGCGGGTTCTCGAAGAACGGCGGCGACTCGCGCACGTAGCCGAGCGGCTCGCATCCCGCGAGCCGGACAAGGCTCATGCGGCCGGCGGACACGTCCTCGGAGAAGCGCACGACGATCCGGTCCGTGGCCGGGTCGACGCCCGAGGCACCGAGCGCCGGGACGGTCTCCGTCACCATCGGGCGGCCCGCCGGCCCCACCCCGAAAGCCACCTCGACCGGCGCGAGCGGCGTGCCCGCCGCGCTGCGAATGCCCTGGCGCCGCGGGTTGTTCAGGGCGATGGCGTATGTTCCGCTCGCCCGCAGGTCCTTCACCGGCACGACGAAGGTGCGCTCGTTTTGCCACCGCGGCTCGCCGTCGAGGGTGGGGAACTCGCCGCGCTCGGAGAGTGAGAGGGTGTGCGAGCCGGTGTCCATGGCCCGGTCGAAGACGACGGTCACGGCGGTGAGATTCGCCGGGACGTCCTGCTCCCCGTCGGCTGGATAGACCGCAAGGACCCGCGGAGGATCCTCCGCCGGCCGGGCGGCGATGGGGACAAGCAGGAACAACGACAGAGCGAGGAGGATACGGAACGTCTTCATGGGGCCCTCCATCGGACGGGGCGACATCCGCCTCGCGGGATTCTGCCAAGGCGACGGCCGCGTGTCACTCCCAAACGCGGTTTCCGCTGGCCGCGCGGGACGCGACCCGATGCGCCGGCGTGGCATAATGGCGCGGAAGGGAGGAGCCCCATGGCCCGATCGATCGTCCTCGTCGCTCTCGCCGCCTTCGCCGTGGGATTGCTGACCGGGGTCCTCGCCGCGGGCCGGGGCGGGCCGGACGGGGAGACGCGCGCGACGGCGCCCGCCCCCCCGCCCCCGCCCGCGGCCGAACCTCCGGTCGCCACCGGGCTTCCCCCCGACTGGAAGGCCGACGCGCTCCGGGCCCTCACAGGCGGCGATCCCGCCCGCCGCGAGCGCGCCCTCTCCGCGATCGCCGCGGGGCTGCGCGCGGCGGACCCCTCCGTCGCCGCCGAGGCCCGGACCGCCCTCGCGGAGCTCGCCGAGGCGGCCGCGCGGCCCGCCGCGGCGCAACCCCCGACACCCACCGCCCCGAAGGCCGAGGGACCTCCGAGGGACCACGCCCGCGCCGCGGCGCAGGTCGCGGCCCTGAAGGCCGAGGTGCTCCAGATCGAGGACCCCGCCCGCCGGGAGCGCGGACTCGCCGGCCTGGAGGAAGCCATCCGCTCCGAGGACCCCGCGCTCGCGGCCGCCGCCCTGCGGTCCCTCGTCGATCTCCGCGACGTCCCCTACGAGAAGTCCCGGTTCCGCGAGGCGGTGCGGGCGCGGCTCGACGACGGGGACGCGGTCGTGTGGCGCGCGGCCGCGCACGCGCTGCTCTGCGTGGACGCGGAGCCGGCCGACACGGAGACTGTGCTTGGCGTGCTGGAGTCGCACCCGGAACATTGGGATTCCCTGTCCCTGGGGATCCACCTCTCCGGAGGGAAGGTCGAGGGCCGACTGGCGGACCTCTACGTCAAGGCGCTCTCGACCTGCGACTCTTCGCGGGCCAATAACCCGGCCAATGGCCTGCGCGGATACTGGGTCTCCGAGGAGGTCGAGAACGCGGCGCTATCGGCCTTGGAGCGTACCGCC